>JAKONR010000142.1 GCA_022701825.1 Hymenobacteraceae bacterium
GGCACCGAGGAGCCCTACCGCATGTTTACGAGCCGCGCCGAGCACCGCATTTTGCTGCGCCAGGACAACGCCGACCTGCGCCTGACGCCTATGGCCCACGCCTTGGGTTTGGCCTCGGACGAGCGCCTGGCCCGCGTGCGCCAAAAGGAAGCCGATACCACCGCCGTGCTGCACGTGCTGGCCAGCTTCGGCATCGAGCCGGCCACGATAAACGGCTTTTTGGCGGAGCACGGTTCGGCCGAGATTCACGAAAAAACCCGCGCCCTCAACCTGCTGCGCCGGCCCAATATTGAGTTGACCGACCTAACTGCCGCGCTGCCCGAGCTAGCCGAAAAGCTGGCCCCGTACAGCGCCGAAGCCCAGGAACAAGCCATCATCCAAACCAAATACGAGACGTATTTGCAGAAAGAGCAACATCAGGCCCAGCGCATGCGCGAGTTGGAAGACTTCCAGATTCGCGGCCGGCTCAACTACGGCGCCATGCCGGCTCTCAGCCACGAAGCCCGCGAAAAGCTGCTCAAGATTCAGCCCGAAACCTTGGGGCAGGCCAGCCGCATCAGCGGCGTGAGTCCGGCCGACGTGTCGGTGCTGATGGTCTACCTCAATCGGTAGATGGAGGCGGTGGTAACTACTGCTCGGCTACCGCGGCGTCGGTCGCTGAGCAAAAACTATGCGACGACAGCATCAATTATCAGCTTTCTGGTAGTTGCTGCGCCTTCGTTGTACAATTCTGATTTGCTGATTTTTCTGGCGATGGGGCTACTGGCTTTGCTATTAGCCCTTGGGATATTCGCTAGCATTTTGTGCCTCAAAAACCTCTGGTATCGGCAGTGGCGGCGTGCAGGAGCTTGGTTGCTATTGGCAGGCTTTAATTTTACCGGCTGGTGGGTAAATTATCGAATTGGCACGGAGGCTATGCAACTTCCGCTTTCGCCCGACGACCCAGCGCTTAGCGACTTATTGCGTTGGGCTTTTGCACCTTATTTTCCATCATAAACGCACTCAGTTGTCTGATACCTTTTTGGTATTTCAACTGCTTATCGGCTTGTGGCTAACGAAGTACTAATTAATTGCCCGGTGTGCGGCAGCCCGGCCCTGGCCGACAAGCTGCACGTGCAGGATAAATCGGTGAGCCAGGAAACGTTTACCATTCAGCAGTGCCAGGCGTGCGGGTTTCAGTTTACCAACCCCCGGCCCGGCGCGGCGAGCATTGGCAAATACTACGAGTCGGACGCCTACGTATCGCACAACAGCGGGGCGCAGGGGCTGATAAACCAAGTGTATAAGGTGGCGCGCCACTTTACGGTGCGGCGCAAGGTGGCGCTGATAACCAAGCTGAATGGCGGCCGGCCGGGCAATTTGCTCGACTACGGCTGCGGTACGGGGCACTTTTTGGCCGGGGCCAAAAAGGCGGGCTGGCAAGTGACCGGCCTGGAGCCCAGCGACCGTGCTCGCCAGGATGCTACCGAGCGCGTGGGCCAGGCCATTCAGCAGCCCGAGGCGCTGGCTACGCTACCCGCCGGCAGCTTCGAGGTGATAACCCTGTGGCACGTGCTGGAGCACGTGCACACCCTGAATGAAACGCTCGACCAGCTTATTAGAGCGTTGAAGCCGGGTGGTCAGCTACTCATCGCGGTGCCCAACGTGGACAGCCTCGACGCCCAGCACTACCGCCAGGACTGGGCCGCCTACGACGTGCCGCGCCACCTCTACCACTTCGCGCCGGCCACCATGCGCGAGCTGCTGGCCCGCCACGGTTTGGTTATCAAGCAAAAATTACCGCTGGCCCTCGATGCCTACTACGTGAGCATGCTCTCGGAGCGGCACCGGCCGGCGGAGCAAGCAGGTGGGCTGCTGAGCGTGCTGCGGGCCGGCTTTAAGTCGAATAGCTACGCTGGGCAGCACGATGGGCAATATTCGAGCGTACTCTACGTAGCTGAGCGGCCGGCTTAAGTTGCTCCCAAAACCGCTTGGGCGCGGCCATCTTTGTGCGGCGGCTGGGTAGCGGCCGTTTTGCGATAGCCTTTTTTCGACTTGCTTCCTTCTTCTTTTTTCGTGATGCGCGGGCTGCGCCCGCTGGCGGCCGTGGCCGGCCTGGCGGCGCTGGGCAGCTGTGCGGCCGTGAGCTCGCCGCAGGGCGGCCCGCGCGACCTGGTGGCCCCGCGCCTGGTAGCGACCTCGCCCGACAGCGCGGCCCGCAACGTAAAGCAGCAGTACATCCGGCTCACGTTTTCGGAGGCGGTGCAGGTCAAGGACTTGCCTAAAAACCTACTCATCACCCCGCAGCTCGCGCCCGACAACCAGTACCAGCTGCGCGAAGACCGCAATAGCGTGAGTTTGCTTTTCCCAAAGCCGCTGGAGCCCAATACTACCTACTCGTTTAATTTCCGCAAGGCCATTGTGGACATCACCGAGAGCACGCCGGCCAAGTACCAGGCCTTGAGCTTCAGCACCGGCCCCAACCTCGACTCGGCCAAAGTGCAAGGCACCGTGGCCGACCTGCTCACCAATCGCCCCGTGGCCGATGCCAGCGTGGGCCTCTACCGCGTGGCCGACACCGTGGGCGTGCGCAAAGGCCAGCC
>JAKONR010000153.1 GCA_022701825.1 Hymenobacteraceae bacterium
GGTGATGAACGCGACGGTGCTGCCGTGGCAGGGCTTCACGGCCGGCGACATCACGGCCGTGCAGACGATTTACCCGCAGTAAGGGGGTAGTGATTTTTTTAGAAAAGGCCGGCTTCTCAATGCGAGAGGCCGGCCTTTTTTAATTGGCTGGTAGAGAACTTAGTGCAATATTACGGCCGTTAAGCGACTCGGTTCTGAGCTTTTAGAAGCTGATAAAATGAGGGCGATGAGGTGTTGGTTACTGCGCAATAATTAGGTTGGATTTATCGGCTGGAATTGCGTTGGAGGTAAAAATTGGTGAACGGGTACGTCAAAAAAATCAGCGATATCATGCGCTACATCAATAGCCTTGTTTACATCATCAAGCTCGAAGCGATTGATAATCAGTCCAATTTTGCTGTTCTCTAGCGAAAGCATTACCACTAGTTCTTCGTGGCGCTGAGAACGGTTATTCCAAATTCCCCAACTCATTGCTCCGCTTGGGGTACTGGTGCCTTTCTCCATGTAGGAGAAGTATTTAAGTGTGATTCCTACTACTGACGGAAGGGGTTGCCATTGTCCGAGTCGCCAGCCAAAGAGCATAAAGCAGTTGCGGTAAGCCTTGCGGTCATTCCTGATTTCTATGCATAGCTTGCCTAAGCAATCTATTACTATAGCCAATGCGCTCAGGAAAATTCCGAGCCACATAGCGCCGCCGAGCAAAGAAGTAAAAAACAAAACCGCAATGCCAAGTAGCGGAGCTGAAATAATAAGATTGGCTCGTGAGACAGGAAAGAACATTGGCTTAAAATTTAAATTGTAGCTAAGCTTATAAGAAAAGAGCAATGCCAAAAGACACCGTAACAATCGACCTAACCGGCATCAATAGCAAAGCCGCCATTCATCAAGCATTCAAGCAGCACCTGGGCTTTCCCGATTGGTACGGTCCCAGCTGGGATGCGCTGTGGGACGCCATTATCGCGGTGGTAGAAATGCCGGATGAAGTGGTGCTGCTGAACTGGCAGAAATTTGCCGAGGCCTGCCCCAAGGATATGCAGATACTGCGGCAGATTATCGCCGACTACCACGAAGAGCGGCCGGCTAAGCGGCTGGTGCTAGTGGAGTAGCTACCCCTGAACCAATTCCGCCACGGCGGCCTCGAAGGTGGCGCGGCGGGCGGCTTGCTGCACCTGAGTGGGCGGGGCGGCGCGCACGGTGCAGTCGGCCAGCGGGCAGCGCTCGCAGGTTTCGTTGACGATAGTGAGCGGTAGGGCGGGGTCGGGGAGGAAGGCCACTTGCTGGCGCAGGCTATCGTCGCAGCGCAGGCCGATGGTAACGCTCATGGCGGGCTCGGTGGCAGTGCCCAGGCGGGCCAGCGAAAAGCACAGGTACTCGTCGGCGGTGCCCATGTACTGCGAGCGCTGGGCGGCGGCCAGGCGCCGGGTGGTGCCGGTGGGCGGCAGGGCGCGGCCCTCGGCCAGCAGCTGGAGGCTCACCCAGCGGCGGCAGAGGTGCTCCTGTAGCTCGTTGCCGGGGGGGTGGTGCTGGCGCGCGAGGTGCAGCTTTTTGGTGAGGTGGTAGGGCGCGTCGGCCTGGTCCTGGTCGAAGCGCAGGAAGAATAAGCTGCTGAGACCAAAGCGCTTGGGTAGCAGCGTGGCAATGCGCTGCATCAGCATTTCGGGGCTTACGTCGTAGCGCGTGAGCAGGGCCAGCAGGGCGGCGGGCTGCCAGGTAGGGGCGGCAAAAAGCTGGCGCAGGTCGTGGACCAGGCTGTCTTCCTCCATCAGGAGCGCGCTGGCGAAGTAGGAGGCCCGGAAATTATTGAGCACCTCCTCAAACGAGCGGGGCTCTAGTGGGTTGGGGCTGGCGTAGTGCCGCTCTTTTAGTTTTAAATAGTTGAAGCCCAGCTCGCGGCCCAGCACGAAGGCCTGCTGGCCTCGGCTCAGGGTGGGTATCATGAGCAGGGTTTTGGTGGCGGGCCGGAACACCGAGCGCAGCCGCCCGGCCACTACCACCGGGTTGCCGGCCAGCGTGGCGCGGTCGATGGTGTAGCCGTAGTGCTGCGTCAGCAGGGTTTCGAGCTGGGTGAGGTCGAAGGGTGGGGCGGCGGCAAGCTGGTGGCTCGCCACGAAGGCCTGCGCCTCCAGCTCCAGGTCTTCAAAATAGTTGTCGTGCATCTCGCGGTACGAGCGCAGCGCGGCCACGAAAAAATGCTCCTGCCGCAGCTCATAATCGCGCGCAATCTCGAAGAGCGTGCTAATGAAGGCGTTCATCTTGGCCGGCGCGTTGGCGATGAGCTCAAACAGCTGCATGGGCTCCAGGCCATACAGCTCCAGCGGAAACTCCTGCAGCGCTTGCGATTGCAGCAAATCGGCGATGGGTTCGAGGCGGCGCGGCAGGGTAGTGGAAGTCAGCTGGTCGTAGCGTACTTCCAGCACTTTGCTCAGGCTCAATATTTTATCAGCCTTGGGATACTTCTTGCCTTTCTCAATCTCGTTGAGGTAGCTCACGCTCAGGTCGCAGGCCCGCGCCAGCTCGGCCGGCGAAAGGCCGCGCTCTTGCCGCAACTCGCGCAGTTTCAAACCAAAAATGAGGCGAACGACTTGGCCGTGGTTTAGCATAAGGTAAAAGTAGGGCTGATAGGCGTGAACCGCTTTTGTTGGTGCAAAATGAGCGGTCAAGAATGCGAATTTTATTTTTTAGCGAATTTTCGCTAAAAAATAAAATTCGCTTACGTATATTTGTATCACATTCCCACCCGCCGCTTTTGCCGCGCAGAAGAGAAGTGTCCCTCTTCTGCGCGGCATTATTACCAAGCTCCTCCTTTCTTATCCACTTATTTTCTACATATGTCAGCTACCGCCAACATCCTGAGCCGCTTGCAGCCCCTGGGCTTCCGCCGCCTGACCAACGCCCACCTCAATCTGCCGCCCGCCGCGCTGGTCGAGGCCGCCGTGTGCCGCAAAGAAGGCGTGCTCACCGACACGGGCGCGCTGATGGCCGATACCGGGCAGTTTACGGGCCGCTCGCCCAAGGACCGCTTCATCGTGCGCGACGAAAAAACGGCCAATACGGTGTGGTGGGGCGACATCAACATCCCGTTTGAGGCCGATAAATTTGACCAGCTGCACCAGAAAATGGTGGCCTACCTGGAGGATAAGGAGCTGTACGTGCGCGAAGGCTACGCCGGGGCGCACCCCGCCTCGCAGCTCAAGCTGCGCATCGTGAACGAGCTGGCCTGGCACAACCTGTTCTGCCACAACCTGTTCCTGCGCCCCGAGGAAGGCGCGGATACCAGTTGGGCGGCCGATTTCAGCATCATCAACGCGCCCGGCTTCGAGGCCGACCCTGCCGTGGACGGCACCCGCCAGAAGAACTTCGCCATCCTCAACTTCACCAAGAAGCTGATTCTCATTGGCGGCACGGCCTACGCCGGCGAGATGAAGAAGGGCATTTTTGGGGTGCTCAACTACCTGCTGCCCCAGGAGCAGAACACGTTGCCCATGCACTGCTCGGCCAACATCGGCTCGCACGGCGATGCGGCGGTGTTTTTCGGCCTTTCGGGCACCGGCAAAACGACCCTCTCTACCGACCCTAACCGCCACCTCGTGGGCGACGACGAGCACGGCTGGCTGCCCGGCCAGGGCGGCATTTTTAATTTCGAGGGCGGCTGCTACGCCAAGGTTATCGACCTGAGCGCCGAGAAGGAGCCCGAAATCTGGAACGCCATTAAGTTCGGCTCCATCGTGGAGAATACGCGCTT
>JAKONR010000156.1 GCA_022701825.1 Hymenobacteraceae bacterium
CGCGGCGCGGGTCACATTCGCATCTTCGGCGGCGGCGGCGGCGTTATTCTGCCCTCCGAAATCGCGGAGCTGCAAGGCTACGGCATCACGCGCCTCTACTCGCCCGACGATGGCCGCTCGCTGGGCCTGCAAGGCATGATTAACGACTTGCTGGAACAGAGCGACTTCCCTACCGGCCAGAAGCTGAACGGCGAGGTCAGTCATATAAAGGAGAAGGATGCCCGCAGCATCGGCCGCTTGATTTCGGCCGCCGAGAACTTCCCCGAGGAGTTTGAGCGGGTGAAGGGCCAGCTGGTGGCGGAGTTTCAGCAGCAGGAAAGCGACAGCTCGCAGCTCTTGACGCCCGGTAAAACGCCGGGCGCGCCCATCCTGGGTATCACGGGTACGGGTGGTGCGGGCAAGTCGTCGCTGGTCGATGAATTGGTGCGGCGCTTTTTGCTCGACTTCCCAGACAAGACCCTCGCCATCATTTCGGTGGACCCCAGCAAGCGCAAAACCGGCGGCGCGCTGCTCGGCGACCGCATCCGGATGAATGCTATCAACTCGCCGCGGGTGTACATGCGCTCGCTGGCTACGCGCCAGAGCAACCTCGCGCTCAGCCGCTACGTGCAGGATGCGGTGGACGTGGTAAAGGCGGCCGACTTCGACCTGATTATTCTAGAAACCAGCGGCATCGGCCAGTCCGACACCGAAATCATCGAGCACTCGGACGTGAGCCTCTACGTGATGACGCCCGAGTACGGCGCGGCCACGCAGCTCGAAAAGATTGACATGCTGGACTTTGCCGACGTCATTGCGCTCAACAAGTTTGATAAGCGCGGAGGCCTCGACGCCCTGCGCGACGTGCGCAAGCAGTACCAGCGCAACCACCAGCGCTGGGATTCGCCGCTGGAGGAAATGCCGGTGTTCGGCACTATCGCCTCGCAGTTCAACGACCCCGGCATGAACCGGCTCTACCGGGCCATCCTCACCACGCTGGAGGAAAAGACGGGCGCGCAGTTCGCCTCGCACCTCGAAACCAGCGCCGAGCAGTCGGAAAAGGTCTACATCATCCCGCCTAACCGCACGCGCTACCTCTCCGAAATTGCGGAAAGCAACCGCGCCTACGACAAGCGCGTGAGCGAGCAGGTGGCTATTGCCGAGGTAGCGGGCTCGTTTGCGACCCTAGCCAAGCACTACGCCGCCGATAGCGCCGACGCCCCGGCCCAGGACTTTGCCAAAAACGTGCAAACCCAGTTGCGTCGCTTCGACGCCGACGCCCAGACCATCCTGGAAAACTGGGAGGCTACCCTCCAAAACTACCGCAACCCCGAGTACGTGTACAAGGTGCGCGACAAGGAAATCCGGGTCAAGACGCACACTACTTCGCTGTCGGGCAATGCGATACCGAAAGTGGCCGTGCCGCGCTACCTCGGCTGGGGCGACCGCCTGCGCTGGGCCATGCAGGAGAATTTCCCCGGCGAGTTTCCCTACACGGCGGGCGTGTTCCCGTTCAAGCGCGAGGGCGAAGACCCGACCCGCATGTTTGCGGGCGAAGGCGGGCCGGAGCGCACCAACCGGCGCTTTCACTACGTGAGCAAAGGCCTGCCCGCCAAGCGCTTGAGCACGGCCTTCGACTCGGTGACGCTCTACGGCGAAGACCCCGACCACCGGCCCGACATCTACGGCAAGATTGGTAACGCGGGCGTGAGCATCGCTTGCCTCGACGATGCCAAGAAGCTGTATTCGGGCTTCGACCTCTCGCACCCGGCCACGTCGGTGAGCATGACCATCAATGGCCCGGCGGCTACGCTGGCGGCGTTCTTTATGAATGCGGCCATCGACCAGAACTGCGAGAAGTACATCCACCAAAACGGCCTCGAAGCCGAGGTGGATGCCAAAATCGACGCCATTTTTGCCGCCAAGCAGCAGCCCCGCCCCCGCTACCAGGGCGAGCTGCCCGAGGGCAACAACGGCCTAGGGCTGCTGCTGCTCGGCGTGACCGGCGAAGACGTGCTGCCCGCCGACGTGTACCAGCAAATCAAGGCTACGACGCTGACCCAGGTGCGCGGCACCGTGCAGGCCGATATTCTCAAAGAAGACCAGGCCCAGAATACCTGTATTTTCAGCACCGAGTTTGCGCTGCGCCTGATGGGCGACGTGCAGGAGTATTTCATCACCGAGAAGGTGCGTAACTTCTACTCGGTCAGCATTTCGGGCTATCACATTGCGGAGGCCGGCGCCAACCCGATTACGCAGCTGGCGCTCACGCTCTCCAACGGCTTCACCTTCGTGGAGTACTACGTGAGCCGGGGCATGAACGTCAACGACTTCGCGCCCAACTTGTCGTTCTTCTTCTCCAACGGCATCGACCCCGAGTACGCCGTCATTGGGCGGGTAGCGCGCCGCATCTGGGCCAAGGCCATGAAGCTGAAGTACGGCGCCAACGCCCGCAGCCAGATGTTGAAGTACCACATCCAGACCTCGGGCCGCTCGCTGCACGCCCAGGAAATCGACTTCAACGACATCCGCACCACGTTGCAGGCGCTCTACGCCATCTACGACAACTGCAACTCGCTGCATACCAACGCCTACGACGAGGCCATCACTACCCCCACCGAGGAGAGTGTGCGCCGCGCCATGGCCATTCAGCTCATCATCAACCGCGAGCTGGGGCTAGCCAAAAACGAAAACCCGCTGCAAGGCTCCTTCATCATCGAGGAGCTGACCGACCTGGTCGAGGAAGCGGTGCTGCTCGAATTTGACCGCATCACGGAGCGCGGCGGCGTGCTCGGCGCCATGGAAACCATGTACCAGCGCGGCAAAATCCAGGAGGAAAGCCTGCACTACGAGATGCTGAAACACACCGGCGAATACCCGATTATCGGCGTCAATACCTTCCTCTCGTCCAAGGGCTCGCCCACGGTCATCCCGGCCGAAGTCATCCGCGCCACGGAGGAGGAAAAGCAGTACCAGATTACGATGCTCGAAGCCCTGCACGCCCGCAACGCCGCCGCTTCCCCCGCCGCCCTGAAGCGCTTGCAGCAAAT
>JAKONR010000166.1 GCA_022701825.1 Hymenobacteraceae bacterium
ACCGCCGACCTGCAAGACCCGGCAGACCTACTTTTTTGGCGCACAGCTAGGCGGCACCAGTACTAGCCTGTTGCTCAGCTACTACCAGCAGCTCATTACCCACCCCCACCAACACGATTTTGGTGCTCGTGACCGACCTCTACGAAGGCGGCAACGAGCGCGACAGGCCAAAGCGCGCCGCCCTCAAAGCCGCCGGCGTGAACGTCATCGTGCCCTTAGCCCTCCGCGACGAACGCTCACCGAGTTTCGACTGCCGCGTGGCCGAGCAGCTGGCGGCGCTGGGCATCCCCAGCTTTGCCTGCACCCTGGCTACGTTTCCCGAGCTGATGGCAGCCGCCATTCAGGGGCAAAAGGTGCGTGGGTGAGTGAGTAAACGGGTGAATGGAAAAGATTGTCATGCTGAACGCAGCGAAGCATCTCTACCGCACCGTCGAACGGCTTGGATGAAGCGGTAGAGATGCTTCGCTGCGCTCAGCATGACGACCGTTTTTCTTCCTTGCCATTCATCACCGCCGCGCCAGCAGCCCATACACGTAGTCGAGCACGTGCCGCCGCCCGGCTAGGTGCAGCAAATCGGCGAGGTCGCGGGCGGCCGACCACTGGCGGTGCCGTAGCGCTTGCAGCAGTTCCCAGCGCAGGCGCACGCCCAGGGCGGCGCGCTCGGCGGGCGTGCGCACGAGGGCCACGGCCTTGCGGCACACCGCGATGTTGGAGAGCAAATACGGGTCGTTGGGCTGGTAGGCGCGGGTGGACATGGAGCGCGGGTGCAGGCGGCGCTGGGTCGTGACCTCATCTTGGTAGTGAAACTGCCAGTCGGGGCTGGCTCGCACCCAAAAATCAAAGTCCTCGAACGTCAGCGTTTCGTCGTAGCTGCCGAGGCGGGCCAGGGCCGCGCGGCGCATCATCATCGTGGGCGAGCAGATGAAATAGCGGCCCAACACCTCGGCCAGCACCCAGCCGCTGGCGGGGCGCGGCAGCAGGCCGCCGCGCCCGTCGGGGCGGTGGTGCACGCCCTGCGGTTGGTTCTGCTCATCAAGGAGTTCAGCATTGGAATAGACCACGCCGTAGCTCGGCCCGAGCTGCCCAAACAGCGCTACCTGCTGGCTGATGCGGTGCGGCAGCAGCACGTCGTCGGTCGCAAAATCGATAATAAACTCGCCCTTACTTTGAAAAAACGCCTGGTTGAAGGCGCGGCAATTGCGCAGGTTTTGGGGCAGCAGCAGCAGGTGCCAGGCAGGGTTGGCCTGGGCGTATTCGCGCAGGATTTCGGGGCTGCCGTCCTGGCTGGCATCATCGACCAGCCACACTTCCAGGTGCGGGTAGTCTTGGGCCAGGATGGAATCGAGGGCCTGCCGCAGAAACGGCGCGTGGTTGTAGCAGAGAGCGATAATAGTAACGAGCGGCACCTTTTCAATTATCAATGAGCAATTATCAATTATCAGCTTGGCAAAAAACAGAATAGCGGCTATCCTTTCTTGCTTATTATCAAATGGCTAAGCCCGCACGCCACCAGCAGCACCCCAAAGCGGGCGGCGTGCGCCCACACCACCCCGGCCAGCCCCAGGCGCGGCAGCAGCGCCGCCAGCAGCGCCGCGTAGAGCGCCGCCGAAGCCGCTTGCACCGCCAGGTAGGGCAGCGGCCGGGCGCGGGCCAGCAGCTGGTAAATAAACGCCCAAACCAAAAACTTGGCCCAGTCGCCGAGCAGCTGCGGGGCCAGCAGCTCGCGGGCGGCCAGCAGGCGCGGGGCAAAGAGCAGCGGCAGCAGCCAGTCGCGCAGCCCAAAAACCAGCCCCAGCCCCCCGGCCACGCCCGCCGCCAGCAGGCTCAGCACCGCCCGCAGGTAGCGCCGGGCCTGGGCCGGCGTGGCCGCCAGCGCCGCCAGCCGCGGATAGAAAACGGTGCTCAGCACCGCGCCCACTACCAGCGAGTAGTTGTCGGACAGCCGAACCACGGCCTGCCACAAATCGGTGCGGGCGGGGGTAAAATTTCGGATGAGGTAATCGCGCACCGCATAATCGACCGCCCGGCCGAAGAGCAGCGTGCCCAGCGCCATCAGCACGAAGCGTAGCAGGCCACGCACCGCCACCGGGCTAAGGCCGCGCAGCCCAAGCCCGCGCAGTAGCCCGGCGCGGCGCGCGGGCCCCAGCGTGGGCAGCAGCGCCAGCGCCTGCCCGCCCAAATAGCAGCCCAGCACCCAGGGCAGCGGCTGCCGCAGCCACAGTGCCGCCCCGGCCGCACTGGTACTCAGCACACTTAGCACTATCGCCTGCACCACGTAGGCCCGCCGCTGGCCGGCGGCCAGCAAGGCCGTACTTAGGAGGGCCTGCATGGCCACGGCGGCCATGCCCAGCGTGAATAGCAGCACCGGGCCGGGCCCCCAGGCGGCTTGGTTTACGGCTAAGAGCACCAGCCCACCCAAGCTTAGTAGGCTTAGAGTGAGCGCCGTAGCCGCGCCGAGCCAGGCGCGGTAGCGGGCCGTGCCGGGCCGCAGTGGGGCCAGCCGGGCGGTAGCTCCTACCTGAATGCCATCGGCGGGCAGCGCTCCGAACAACCCCATCAGGTTTTGGAACTGCGCGAACTGCGTGAGTGCCCCCGGCCCGCCGTACACGGCCAGCAACTTATTGAGCACCAGCGCACCCGCTGCCCGTGCTGCCATAGCCACCCCCGTACCGACCGAGCCGCGCACGAAGCCCCGCCAGATGCTGCCCGCGCCTTGGGGCCGGCGAGTGGGCACAGTTGCCGAGGGTCGGGGAAGAGAGGGCATTGCCGGCGGGCGGTGCGTTCGGTAAAATCAGGCCAGCATTTTCTGCCAGGTGAGGCGCGGGCTGGGCAGGCCGCCGAGCGAGCGCTTGAAATGCAGCAGCGGCGCGTTGGGCTCGCCGCTGGGTAGCGTGGAGGTGCCCAGGTCTACGAGGGCCGCCTCGTTGGCCTGGGCGAAGGCGTGCAGGCCACCTACCAGCAGTACACTGGGGCTTAAGCTATTGAGGCGCAGCGCACTGGCCAGGTAAAAATCGTAGAACACCTGCCGGCTGGCCCGAATGGCGATGAGCACCGCCGCCCACTCGCTCGACGGCTGCCGCACCGATAGCAGCAGATGCTGCTGCGGAAACGCCCGAAATAGCGCCTGCACGCGCTCCAGGGATAACGAAAGCGCGTAGCCGCGCTCGCGGCGGCACGCGGCGATAAACTCGTAGGCCAGCGGCAGCAAAATAGGCGGCTCCTGCTCGACCACGAAGCCCGCTTGCTGGCACTGGCGCAGGTGGCGGCGCTCGCTGGAGGCGAGGTGGGCGGCGTAGTCGCGCCGGGTATCGAGGTAGTAATTCTGTTCTTCCAGCACTACCTGGTAGCCGCGCTGCGGCAAGGCTTCGCCCAGGGCGGCGGCCCCGGCGGGGTCGTAGCAGGCGGGGTAGCCGCGTAGTGCCAGCCGCGTCTGCCGGTGCTGGCGCAGGGTGTCTTCGGCGGCGGCGAGCAGCGGGTGCAGGGCAGCGGCGGGCAGGTTTTGGGCGAGCTGCACGCCGCCAAAGCTCGCCTGGCCCGGCGAGCGCGCCAGGCCCTGGCCCTCAAAATCGAGCACTACGTAAAGCTGCGCCACGGTGTAGCCAGCGGCTTCGTCCTCCAGAAAAAACGCCAGCGTGGCGCAGCCGTGCGCTTGCAGCGCCTGGTGCGCGGGCGTCAGAAATAGAAACGGCTCGAAGGCCAGCGGTAGGCGCGGCGCGGCGGGCGGCTGGCCGGGCGGCGCCTCGGCTACGTACACGCGCAGGCTAGTGGTGGGGTAAGGCAACGGAGATAGCTCGACCAATTACAAAGACAACTGGCAGCCCTTGGCTGCCCCGGCAAAGTACGGCACCGGGCGGGCGGCTTCCCGGCGTTTTCACGTTTTTGGCCCCATCTTTCGGACAGTTCAGCTTGCTATTCTATGGATTTTCCCGACCCGCTGCCCCTCGCCACGCCAGCTGAGGCGAGCCCCGCCGCCGCCTCGCCGCTCGCCGCCACCGACCGCATCACCGACCGCGCGGCCACGCGCCTGGCCCGCGAGCAGGAGGTGGGCCAGCGCCCCGGCACGCTGCGCGTGAAGGCGAATGCGCTCAAGCCGCGCCTGTTTTTGTTTTCCTACAACGAGCAGGGCTACACCGAGGGCGAGTACACCGACCGCTACGACGAGCTGCTGGCCGCCGTGCACGGCCAGCCCGACCTCAAGCACTGGATTGACGTGCGCGGCTACGGCGACCTGCCCCTGATGGAGCGCCTGATGAACGATTTTGGGCTGCACCCTTTGCAGCTCGAAGACGTGCTCGGCGACTACCAGCGCGCCAAGGTGGAGGTGTTTGACGAAGACCGGCTGTTTATGGTGTCGCGCATGACCGACTTCACGTCCAACCTGGAAATCAATGACGACCAGCTCTCTATCTTCACCGGGCCCAATTACGTGCTGTGTTTTCAGGATGACTACGAGGACTGCCTCGACGTGCTGCGCAACCGCCTGCGGGCCAACCTGAGCCAGCTGCGGCGCCGCTCAAGCGGCTACCTGGCCTATGCCCTCACCGACGTGGTGCTCGACCACTACTACCCCACCATGGCCGCCATCGGCGACTACATTGAGGAGCTGGAGGACCGCATTTTTACCGAGCGGCGCGAGCGCCGGCTGCTCAACCGCATCCTGCGCATCAAGAAAGACGTGGTGCGCTTTCGGCGGCTGGTGTACCCCGAGCGCGACAAAATCGCGGAAATCCTGCGCCTGCCCGACGAGGTGGTGCCCGAGGAGCTCAAGACCTACTACCGCGATGCCTACGACCACGCCATCCAGGCCCTCGACCTGGCCGAAAGCTACCGCGACAACATCTCATCGCTGGCCGACCTCTTTCTCTCCGACCAGAGCAACCGCATGAACGAGGTGATGAAAGTACTGACCATCATCAGCTCTATCTTCATTCCGCTGAGCTTCGTGGTGGGCCTCTACGGCATGAACTTTCAGCCCGAAGACCAGCACGGCCACAAGCTGCCGCTCAACATGCCCGAGCTCTACCAGCCCTGGGGCTACCCCGTTTTGCTCGGTATTTTGGGCTTCATCGTGGTAGGGCAGCTGTTTTACTTCTGGCGCAAAGGCTGGTTGAGTAGCGAATGAGTAAAAAACGGTTGTCCTTGCGAGCACAGCGAAGCACCCGCACCCGAGCGGCGCGGCTCAACAGGTGCGGTTGCTTCGCTGCGCTCGCAAGGACAGCTTACCTCCTCACGACTTATTCACCGACCCGGCGCTAAGTTGAATCGTCAACTGAACGTCGAATGAAACTGCTGGGATTAATTGCCCTTCTGCTCCTGCTGACCACGCTGCTCTCGCCAGCCGGGCACCGGGCGCGGTGCCGGTCGGTGGCCCGAGTCAGGTGCTTGCCAGCGGCTCCCGTGCAAATTATCCGCTCGCCCTGGGCCGCCCGCGCCCCTAAAACCGTGCGGCGCGTCGGCAAATAAGCCTATGAATGAGTAAATTACAAGCATTAATTCACTCATTCACTTAGTTCGCTCGCGGCGGGGCCGTAGTCTTCGCTGGCCAGGGGCTGGGGCGGGGCGGCGGCCACTTCGGCCTGGGGCAGCGGCAGCTGCCAGGCATCCGAGAGATGCTGAAGGCCTTCGTAGTTGGTGAGGTCAAACTTGCAGGGCACTACCGACACGTAGTTTTCGGCCAGGGCCGCTTCATCGGTGTCGAGGCCGCGGTCGTGGTTGGCAAATTTGCCTTGCAGCCAGTAGTAGGGGCGCTGGTAGGGGTCGAGGCGGCGGTCAAAATCCTCCTCCCACTTGGCATTAGCCTGCCGCGCCAGCCGGATGCCTTGGATGGGACCGGCCGCGTTTTTGGGGATGTTGACATTCAGGGCCGTGTGGGCCGGCAGGCCCTGCGCCAGCGCCAGTTCGCACACCTGCCGCACCCACGGCCCCACGTGCGAAAAATCGGCGTGGTCGCCGTATTCGCACAGCGAAAAGCCGATGGCGGGCAGCCCTTCAATGGCCGCCTCAATGGCCGCCGACATCGTGCCCGAGTACAGCACGTTCACGCTGGAGTTGGAGCCGTGGTTGATGCCCGACACCACGAGGTCGGGGCGGCGGTTTTTGAGCACGTAATACTTGGCGATTTTAACGCAGTCGGCGGGCGTGCCCGAGCAGGCGTAGGCCTCCACATCGGGGCCAAAAAGGTCGGCTTTATCGAGCCGCAGCGGGTGGCCGATGGTGATGGCGTGGCCCATGCCCGACTGCGGGGCGGCGGGCGCCACCACCACTATTTCGGCATTCAGTTCTTGCAGCACGCGCACTAGGTGCGCGATGCCGGGGGCACTAAGGCTGTCGTCGTTGGAAACGAGAATGAGGGGACGGGGAGAATCAGACATGCAAAACAGCTTGGAAGAAGAGGACGCGGGGCTGCGCGCCGCGGGGCCACCGGCCACTGGCCGGCACGGTAGCGAACGTAGTTGAGCCAAAAAAGGCTGTATCCTGGCGCGCGGGCCAGCGGCCCGCGCGTAGTCGGCGCGGGGCTGCGGCCCGCGCCATCCTACCGCCAAAGGTACTTTCGCGCCTATGTTCCTTGCCTCGCTCCTACTGGCCGCCGCCCTCATGTCCTCCGCCCCCACCCCGCCGCTGCGCACGCCCTTCGAGCGCGACCCGGCCCACAACACCACCGCCACCTACGCCGAGTGCGTGGCCTTCTACAAAGAACTGGCCGCCGCCTACCCCGCCGCCGTGCAGCTGCGCGCGGCCGGCCCCACTGACAGCGGCCAGCCCCTGCACGAAGTAGTGCTCAGTGCCGATGGCACCTTCGACCCCGCCACCAGCCGCGCCCAGGGCCGGCCTATCTTATTCGTGCAGAACGGCATCCACCCCGGCGAGCCCGAGGGCATCGACGCCAGCATGCTGCTGGCCCGCGACCTGCTGCGCGACAAAAAGCTGCGGCCTCTGCTCCAGAAGCTTACGCTCGTCATCATCCCCGTTTACAACGTGGATGGCATGCTGAACCGCAACGCCACCACCCGCGTCAACCAGGACGGGCCGCGCGAGTACGGCTTTCGGGGCAACGCCCGGCACCTCGACCTCAACCGTGACTACGTGAAGCAGGACTCGCGCAATGCCCGCTCCTTCGCGGCCTTGTTTCAGAAGTGGCGGCCCGAGGTATTTGTCGAAACGCACACTTCCAACGGGGCCGACTACCAGTACACGATGACGCTCATCGCCACCCAGCACAACAAGCTGGCCCCGGCGCTGGGCCAGTATTTGCAGGGCCAGCTGCTGCCCGCGCTCTACCAGGGCATGGCCCAAAAACACTGGCCCATGACGCCCTACGTCGATTTTGAGGGCGAAACGCCCGAAAGCGGCCTGCGCGCTTTTTTGGAGAGCCCGCGCTACTCCACCGGCTACGCGGCCCTGTTCAACAGCATCGGCTTCATGCCCGAAACGCACATGCTCAAGCCTTTCGGGCAGCGCGTAAAATCGACCTACGACCTGCTGCTGACCTACCTCGAAACCGTGGCCGCCCAGGCACCCGCCCTGCTCGCCGCCCGCGCCGCCGCCGACCAGGCGCTGGCCGCCCAGGCGCAGTTTGCGCTGGCCTGGGAAGTGGAAAATACGCCGACCGCCACGGTGCCTTTTCGGGGCTACGAGGCGGGGCACCGGCCCAGCGCCGTGAGCGGGCAGCCGCGCCTCTACTACGACCGTGCCCGGCCCTATACCCGGCCCGTACCCTACTATAACACGGCCCGCGCCACGGCCCGCGTGGCCGCGCCGGTGGCCTACCTCATTCCGGCGGCCTGGGGCGAAGCGCTCGATAACCTGCGCCGCAACGGCGTGGTGCTGCGCGAGCTGAAAACCCCGCTCACCGGCCCCGCCGACGCCTACATCATCGAAGACTACAAAACCACCCCGCGCCCCTACGAGGGCCACTACCTGCATTCGCAAGTGCAGCTCAAAACCCAGAGCTCAGCCCTCAAAACCATCGAAGGCCCTGCCTTTGTAGCCGTGCTGGCCGAGCAAGGCCCCGCCGCCCGCTACCTCGTGGAGGCGCTGGAGCCGCAGGCCACCGACTCGTTTTTTGCCTGGGGCTTTTTCGACAGCGTATTGCAGCAGAAAGAGCACTACTCCGACTATGTATTTGAGGATTTGGCCGCCGAGTTTCTGGCCAAAAACCCGGCTGTGCGCCAGCAGCTCGACGCGGCCAAACAAGCCGACCCCGCGCTGGCCGCCAGCGGCCCCCGGCAGCTAGAGTGGGTGTACCAGCACTCGCCCTACGCCGAGCCCGGCTACCGCCGCTACCCGGTGCTGCGCTGGCTAGGGCCAGTGCCCGCCCAGCCTTGACGGCCGCTAGCGCCCACGAAAAATACCTAAAATCAGGTATTGCATTCTGGCCCTTACCAACTGAACTTTGCCAGGAACCAGCGCTGGTACCCGCAAGTGGTCCTGCCTGACTACTAACACTTTAGATAGGGTTATGAAGACCTACGCTACCTCGTTGCCATGGCCGGCTTTCACTAGCTTGCCCGCTCATTTGCCTCGCCGCACTGCTACGCTGGCTCCGCCGTGCAGCGCGTGCGGCTACACCCGGCCCGTGCCCGTGGGGGCCACTGCTGGCCTGCCGCCGCAGTAGCACGCTGCTGGGCCAAAAAGCCGGCTCCTCGCTTCGGGGAGGCCGGCTTTTTGGCGCTCAGCATTCGCTACTCATCTTTGGCCAGCGGAATGGCGAAGTCGGCCAGGAAGCGCCGCAGCTTTTCGGGAGCGTGCACGGCCAGGCCGGGAGGGCGGGCATACGCGGGCTCGGCGCGCAGCGGAAAGTAGCCGGCAGTGGAGCGCAGGTCCTGGGTGGCGGCGTGGGCAAAACCCATGCGCCAGTCGGGAAACATGCGGCGCTCGGCCGGCCCCTGGTGCAGCACGAAGGCGTGTTTGTGGCGCGGGTCGTGGGCTATTTTCTGGTAGATGGTTTCTACCTCGTCGCGCGGGCCTTCCAGCACCTGCACAAACTCTTTGGTGCGGTCGGCATACAGCAGCAGACCCGTGAGGCGATGGCCCTGGTTGTAAGCCCGGGCCTGGCGCAGCAAGTCGGCCAGCGCCTCGGGGACTATGCCCTCGGGGCCGGTGGCCAGGCTGTGGTAGATGATATGGTAGAGCGGCTGAGGAGCGAGCATACGGGCAACAATCGGGGCAAAGCAGTTTTTCTATACGCAACCGCTCTAGCTAACAGTTCTCTTTTGAAGCAGAATAGCCTATTTATTTTTTGATGAAGCGGCCTGGCAAATACCCTCGCCTGCCCAGCCGGATGCCGCGCAGCTTCCTGCCTACTCCCGGCTACCACCATCATCCTCAGCCCGGTGGCGCGGCACACCAGGCCGCGCCACCGGGCTGCTTGGCAGCCGCCGCTACGCGGCTGCCTCGGGCTTCATCTGCTGCAAAATATCGTGGCCCAGCTTGTCGCGCTTGGTGGTGAGGTAGCTTTGGTTGTGGCGGTTGGGGGCGATTTCGATGGGCACGGTATCCACGATTTCGATGCCGTAGGCGCTGAGGCCGGTGCGCTTGCGGGGGTTGTTGGTGAGCAGGCGCAGCTGGCGCAAGCCCAGGTCGCGGATGATGGCCGCGCCCACGCCGTAGTCGCGCTCGTCGCCCCGGAAGCCAAGGTCTTCGTTGGCCTGCACGGTATCGCGGCCCTGCTCCTGGAGCTTGTAGGCTTTCAGCTTGTTGAGCAGGCCGATGCCGCGCCCCTCCTGGTTCATGTACACGATGACGCCGCGGCCCTCGCGGTCAATCTGCTCCATGGCCTTGTGCAGCTGCGGGCCACAATCGCAGCGGCACGAGCCAAAGATGTCGCCTGTCACGCACGACGAATGCACGCGTATCAGCACCGGCTCGGGGCCCGAAATATCGCCTTTTACGAGGGCCAGGTGCTGCGCCCCGTTCGAGCGCTGGGTGTAGGCGTAGAGGTCAAAATCGCCGTGGGCGGTGGGCATCTTCACCGTTATCTCGCGCTGAATGAGGCTTTCCTGCGCCAGGCGGTACTTGATGAGGTCCTGCACCGAAATCAGCTTAAGGCCCCACTTTTCGGCCACTTTCTCCAGGTCGGGCAGGCGGGCCATTTCGCCGTCTTCCTTCAGAATCTCGACCAGCACGCCGGCCGGCTCGAAGCCCGCCAGCCGGGCCAAATCGACGCCGGCCTCGGTGTGGCCGGCGCGGCGCAGCACGCCTTCTTTGCGAGCCTTGAGCGGAAAAATGTGGCCCGGCTTGCCCAGGTCTTCGGGCTTGGTGGCGGGGTCGATGAGCGCCATGATGGTCTTCGAGCGGTCGGAGGCCGAAATGCCGGTGGTCACGCCATTGGTCAGCAAATCAACCGATACCGTGAAGGGCGTGGCGTGCAGGGCCGTGTTGCGGCCCACCATCAGGTCGAGGCCCAGCTCGTCGCAGCGCTCGGCGGTGAGGGGCGCGCACACGAGGCCGCGGCCGTGGG
>JAKONR010000194.1 GCA_022701825.1 Hymenobacteraceae bacterium
TGCAGCACTGCGTGGCGTCCTACGTCGAGTCGTGCCGCCGGGGGCGCTGCGGCATCTTCGGGCTCACGTTCGAGGGCCGCCCGGCCATTACGCTCGAAGTCAGTGCCGAACGCGTGGTGGTGCAGGCCCGTGGCCGCCACAACCGGCCCCTGGCCGCCGACGAGCGCCACTGGGTGGGCCGCTGGCTGACCGAAGCCAAACTGGCTATTTCTCCCTATGTATGAGGCGGAAACGCCGCCCCATTACCCCCTGAAAACGGTGCCGTAGCCCCGGCTTCCTTCGCCTTTACCCGAACCACCGAGCCGGGGCGCTCGTCGCCCGTTTCTTTTCTCAGAAGCCAGCCGGATGCCGTAGGCCCGCGCTACTCCGACCTGTCCCGTCGGGCCCGCCGGGCCCGTTACGCGGGCCGCTCGTCGCTCCGGCTGGCTCTTGGTCGTCATGCTGAGCGGAGCGTAGCGGAGTCGAAGCATCTCTATCGCTTCGTTGCTGGCGTCAGGAATTAGTTCACCGGTAGAGATGCTTCGACTCCGCTACGCTCCGCTCAGCATGACGACCAATTCACTCATTCACCATTTCACTCATGGCCTCCCAACTACGTGGCAATGACTTGCGGCAGCTCGGCTTTCCCGAGGGCCGCGCTATCGGGCTGGCGCTGGCGCAATTGCAGCGCAAGGAACACAAGCGCCTGCCCCAAACCGAGCAATTAACGCTCCTAAAGGCCATTTTGGCTAACCCCAAAGACTACCTCACCGACCTGGCCTGGAGCCACACCGCCGCCGCGCTGCTGCCAGCCCCGTCGCGCCACGCGGCGCTGGTACCGCGCAAGGAATACGCCACCTTCGGGGCCGAGCACATCGAGCCGGGCGCCATCCACCAGATGGAAACGGCCATGAAGCTGCCCGTGACGGTGGCCGGCGCCCTCATGCCCGACGCGCACTTTGGCTACGGCCTGCCCATCGGCGGCGTGCTGGCCACCGACAACGCGGTGATTCCCTACGCCGTGGGCGTGGATATCGGCTGCCGCATGGCCCTGTCGGTGTTCGACCTGCCGGCCAAATACCTGGGCCAGCGCACCCAGGAGCTGCGCAAAATTCTGCTCGAAAACACGCGTTTTGGCTCCGGCCGGGGCTGGGAGCGGGGCCAGCGCCTGGCCCACGAGGTGCTGGAGCGCGACGAGTTTGCCACGGTGCCGTTTCTGAAAAACAAGCACGCGGCCGCCTACGAGCAAATCGGCACCTCGGGCTCGGGCAACCACTTCGTGGAGTTTGGGCTGGTCGACATCACCGACCCGACCAACGACCTGGGGCTGCCCCTGGGCCAGTACGTGGGCGTGCTTTCGCACTCGGGCTCGCGGGGCCTGGGCGCCAGCGTGGCGCAGCACTACACCGGCCTCGCCAAAGACGTGTGCCAACTGCCCGCCGAAGCCGCCCACCTCGCCTGGCTGGGCCTCGACACCGAGGCCGGCCAGGAGTACTGGGCCGCCATGACCCTGGCCGGCGACTACGCCGCCGCCTGCCACCAGCAAATTCACCGCCGCCTGGCCAAAGCGCTGGGCGAAAAGCCCTTGGCTAAGGTCGAAAACCACCACAACTTTGCCTGGAAAGAAACCCTGGCCGACGGCCGCGCAGTCATCACGCACCGCAAGGGCGCCACGCCGGCCGGCGCGGGCGTGCTCGGCATCATCCCCGGCTCGATGACGGCGCCCGGCTTCCTCGTGCGGGGCCGCGGGGTGGCGGCGTCGCTGTCCTCGGCCTCGCACGGGGCGGGGCGGCGGCTGTCGCGCACCCGCGCCAAGGCCGAACTGGGCGAAGCCGAGGTGCGCAAGCACCTGGCCGCCCACGGCATCGAGCTCATCGGCGGCGGCCTCGACGAAGCGCCCATGGCCTACAAAGACATCCACACCGTGATGGCCAGCCAACGCGAATTGGTGGACGTGCTGGGCTCGTTCACGCCCAAAATCGTGCGCATGGACGGGGCGTAAATTAATCTGGTAGGCGTTAAATCCGACCAGCCCACCAGGCGCGTAAATAGTAAAGGCTCTTCGGAGTCGTGTTTTCATTCGGAAATGAGCGGAGCCTTGCTCCGCTTTTTTTTGCCATAGGTCACCTAATAAAAAGGCCCCCCGCCACTGGCAGAGGGCCTTTTTGGCCTGAAAGCGCCAGCAATTATTTCACTACCAGGCGCTTGGCTACGACGCCCGCATTGGTGCGGGCCTGCACCGAGTAGATGCCGGGGGCCAGCCCGCCGAGCGGCAGCTCCAGCACGTCGGCGGTGGCGCCCAGCGTGCGCGTGAGTACCGTGCGGCCCAGGTTATCGACCACCGCCACCGGCGTAGCCGCGCCCAGGCGCAGCGCCTGCGGCAGCAGCAGCGAGGCCGTGCTGTGGGCGGGGTTGGGGTAGAGGCTCACGAGCTGCGCGGTGGCGGCCGGGGCCGTGGCCAGCGGCGCGGCGGGGCCAAACACCACGGCGTGGCGGCCGGTGGGCGCGTCGGCCGGGGCCAGCGTGAGGCTGAGGCTGGGCGTAGCGGCGAGGTCGGTGTAGGTGCCGGTGAGGGCATCGCGCAGGTAGGCGCGGTAGCCGGCGGGCAGGTTCAGCAGCTCATCCACGGCCAGCGTGTAGAGGCCGGCCGCCGGGGCGTGCAGGTGCAGTGGCACGGTGGTGGCGCCGGCCAGCGCCGGCTGGCCGTTAATGGACAGCGCCTCGGTGCCGAGGTCGGTGGCCAAATCGAGGCCGTGGGTGGCGGGCAGGTAGTGGGCGTCGAAGCCCGCGTCGAAGCCGGGCGTGGCGCCCTGCTCAAAGTAAATAACGGTCTGGTTGGCGGCGGTGGCGTTGCGCAGTGTCAGGGCCAGGCGGGGGCGCGGGTCGACGGTAGTGCGTTGGAAAAGCGTGTTATCGGGGGCATTGAGGCGGGCGGCGTTGGTGAAGGTGACGGCGCCCGTCTGGCCCGCCGCTACCCGCACAAAAAAGCCCTGCGCCACCGGCAGGATGTTGGTGCCGGTGTTGGCCGACGCGCCGTTGACGTAGCTGGTATAGGTGCCCGTGTACTGGCCGTTGCTCTTATATACGTACATCGCGTTTTCGATGCCCACCGCGTTGGCCTGCACCACGTTGTAATCGATGGCGCCGGGGTAGGGGTTGCCCAGCAGGTGGTAGCCGGCCAACGCTTGCGGGCCGCGCGTGAGGCCGGTGCGCGCGTAGGGACCCGTGTTGGGCGTGCCCACAAAATCGACCAGCTCGGTGCCCGGAATGTTCACGGTGTAGCCCAGCCCGATGCTCAGCGGGTCGGTCAGCGAGGCCGGCGACAAAAAGCCTTTGTCAAATTCCGGCGACGTATTGGTCAAACCCAGTCGGCTCTGGTCGTAGGAATACACCGTAGGAAAAGGCACGGTGGCGGGCGGCGTGGCGCTGCTGTTGTAGGCCGCGTTCAGGGTGGGCGCAAAGCCGCTGGTCGTAAAATCGGCCACCGTAGTGCCGCTCACCGGGGTGCTGTAGTGGCGGTAGCCGGGGCCGGCATTCAGGTTGGGCGTGATGTAGCGCTGCACTGTGGCCGCGCCGCTCACGGCCGCGCCGCCGTTATTCACGATGTAGGCCGTGCCGCTGGCGTTCGAGTTCAGGGTAAACGGCTGGCCGCTGCCAATGCTCAGGTTGCCGTTCAGCACCAGCCCGCCCGTGGCCTGAATGCCCGCTGGCCCCGTGATGCTGGCCGTGGCCGTGCCCACCGTCAGGTTGGGAAAAGTCGAGAGCGCGCTGCCGCCTACCGACTGCGCCCTCGTGCCCACCAGCGCCACCAGCCCCGTGCCGCCGCCGGCCACCACGCCGCCCGTGTTGCTGAAGTCGCCGCTCACATTGAGCGTGCCGCCCGATACGAGCGTCAGCGTCGCGCCCGTGTTCAGGGCCACCGAGTTGGCCGCCTGGCCGCTGCGCACGGTGGGCTGGTTGGGCGTGGGCGTAGTGCCCGGAAACGTGGACGCCAGTAGCGTAGGCCCCGGCGTGTAGGTGCCCGGAATAAACACGTCGTCGGCGCTGGTGGGCACCCTTTGGGGCACCCAGTTGGCGGCCAGCCCCCACTCGTCGCTGGCGAAGCCCGACCAGATGAGCGGCGCCGTAATGGCCGCCGCAATGTCGTACACATCAATGGGCACCAGCGGCGCGCTGGGGTTGAGCGGGCTGGCCTGGCTCGGAATGATGTTGCCGATGCGGCTGGCCTGGCCGGTCGTCAGGTCGAGGCTATACAGGTTGCTGGCGTTGTAGCCGCTGGGCCGCTCGTCGGTTACTTCCAGCAGGTAGGCGATATTTTGGCGCGCCGTGCGGTCGTAGTACACGTCCATGTCCAGGGCCACCAGGTTGGCCGTGAGCGCATACGGCCCCGGCTGGCCCGACCCCGTGATGAAAAACGTGCTGCGGGTAGCGGCCGTGAGCGTGCCGGCATTGGGCGGGTTTTGGACCGAGATAATGCCCCCGTTCAGCTCGTCGTAGTCGTAGAGCGTGGTGGTCGTCGCGCCCAGCGTGGCATTGAGGTACGCCACCGAGCCCACGCCCGGCGCGGCCGGAATGGTGGGCACCGGCGTGCCCGTAGTGATGGCCACCGGCGTAGCCACCGCCGTGCCCACCGCGGCGCCGTAGGCCAGATTGCCATCGGTGGCTACCAGCCCGCCCGTGTCGGGGTTCAGGCGGTAGTTGCGGCCATTGGTGCTCACCACCCGGATGCGGTCGGCCGCCGGGTTAAAGTCGAAGCCGATGCGCTTGCTGCTGAGGCTGGTGCCGGCCTGGCCCAAGGGCAGGCTGATAGGCGTGGCATTCACGGGAGTGGCCACCGTGGCCGTGCCGCTGGCCCCCGGCACCAGGGTGTAGAGCTGCGTAGCGCCCGTGGCCGAGTTGTAGCCCAGGCCATAGAGCAGGCCATTATTGGCCCGGTAGTCGATGCCGACCAGCACCTGCCCCGCCGTCACGCCCGTGATGTTGGACGGCACGTAGTTGATGCCGTAGGCCGTGCCCGTGGCGGGGTCGGTGGGCGCGCCGGTGGTGGGCGAAATCGGGATGAGCAGCGGCGTGCCCGCCGGGTACAGCTGCACGCCGCTCAGGGGGTTCACCACGTCATACGTCGCCACGCTCAGCCCGTAGATGGTGGTTTGGGCACTGGCCGCCCCGGCCGCAGCCGCCAGCAGCAACGTCAGCCAGCCGCGCCGGCCCCAGCCGGCGGGCCGGGGCTGGCAAGCCCCGGAAAGTAAGTTTTCGAGCATACAAAGTGGAAAGTGAGGGTGGGGAAGGAAAGACGAGTGAAATATAGGGGTTTTTGGCTCTATCTAGGTATGGCCTTGCGTGATAGCCGCCCCCCGCTGCGCGTGCCCGGCAGGCGGCCTTAGGGTGCCGGCTCGGCCGGGGCCTTCTCGACCACCCGCACCACGTCGCCTACCCCAATGGTGCCGCCCCGCGCAATGTGGGCCGTGAGGCCGCCGTGCCCGCGCATGGCGTTGTAGCCGCCCGGCCCCAGCTCCTCCTCCATGCGCGAGCAGGGGTGGCACTCGCCCGTGATGTCGAGCAGCACCTCCTCGCCAATCTGAATTTGGCGACCTTTCAGGGCCAGCAGGTTCAGGCCGCTCACCACCAGGTTGCGGCGCAGGCGGCCGGGCGCCACCGCCTCGGGCAGGCCCAAAAAGCCGGCCACCGCCGCCAGGTGCTCGTGCTGAATAAGGGTAAGCTGGCGCTTGCCGCCGGGCTTCGCGCTGGCGTGGTCGCCGGCCAGGCGCTGGTCGGTGAGTACCTCGGCCTCGGGCACGCTCAGCAGCGCGGCGCGGCGGGCGGGGCGCAGGCCTATCCATTCGAGCCGGCCTTGCTGGGGCAGGGTGGCCAGCAGGCCGGCTACCACCGATTTAGTATCACCAAAAAAGGGAAACGCCATTGCGTAAAGAAAAGAAAATGAACGGTGAGTGAAACAAGGCCGCGCCCGCCAGCGAGCGTAACGGCAACGGCGGCTTCGCGGTTGAAAAAATACGAGAAAGCCGCCAAATACCTCAACTTGGCGGCGGGCCTTGCGTAAAGCACCCAGCAGCCGGGGCAGCCGCGCGGCTCGCCGCCGCCCTGGTTTTTTGCCCGCCTTTACTTTTTTTTAAAACGCTAGATTACCATGGCTAAGCAAGCTTCGCCCAAACCCAAAAAGGAAACTTCCGAAGGCCTGACCACCACCAAAGGTGCCGGCCAGCCTCAAACCAACTCGGCCGTGAACGTGCAGCCGCTGCTAAACCAGCAGCAGAATGCCCCGGCGCCCACGCAGCGCTTTGGCACCGTGAGCCAGCGCCTGCCCATTGGCCTCGATGACCACGTGCGCCTCGAAAGCGTGCAGATGCTGAACCAGTTGCTGGCCGACACCATCAGTCTGCGTGACCTCTACAAGAAAAGCCACTGGCAGGTAGTGGGCCCCACGTTCTACCAGCTGCACCTGCTGTTCGACAAGCACTACGAGGAGCAGGCCGAGCTGGTCGATACCATTGCCGAGCGCATCCAGATTTTGGGTGGCGTAGCCGTAGCCATGGCATTCGACGTAGCCGAAATCACCAGCATTCCGCGCCCCCCGCGCGACCGCGAAGAAGCTCCCGTGCAGATTTCGCGCCTGCTCGAAGCCCACCAGATTATCCTCAAAAACTGCCACGAATACGCCAAAAAAGCCGATGAGTCGGGCGATGACGGCACCAACGACCTCGTAGTGAGCGACGTGATGCGCGCCAACGAGCTGCAAGTGTGGTTCGTGTCGGAGCACGTAGTTGAATCGCCCCTCACGCAGGCCAAGTAAGCTCGCTGGCCGCGCCAACTCAGAAAGCCTAGCCCCTCCGGGCTGGGCTTTTTTTTGATGCGCCGGCCCGGCGGCGGGGCCGACTGGCGCGGCTAGTATCTTCGGGTTTTTCGCCCCGCACCATGGCCTCCCCTTCCTCCGGCAACACCCCGGCCGCCGGCCCGCCGGCCCGCCCGCTGCTGCACGCTTTGCCGGGGCTGGTGCGCTGGCCCAACCTGGCCATTATGCTGCTGAGCCTGGTGCTGGTGCGCGGGGCGCTGCTGCTGCGCGGGCAGCCGCTGGCCGAGGTGCTGGCCCCGCGTTTTGGGCTGCTGGTGCTGGCGGCGCTGCTGGTGGCGGCGGGCGGCTACATTATTAATGATTATTACGACGTAAAAATCGACGCCATCAACCGGCCCGACCGGCTGGTAGTGGGCCGGCTGCTGGGCCGCCGCAAGGCCATGCTGGCCCACGTAGTGCTGAGCGGCGCGGGCGTGGTGCTAGCCGTGCTCAGCGGCGCGGGCAAGCGGCAGGCCCTGCTCATCGGCCTCGTCACGCTGGGCGCGACCCTGCTGCTGTGGGGCTACTCGGCGCGCTTCAAGCGGGTGGCGCTGGTCGGTAATCTCAGCATCGGCCTGCTCACGGCGGCGCTCGTATTACTGCCCGAGCTGCAGCTCCTCACCACCCGCAGAGCCGTGTGGCTCTACGCCCTGGCGGCTTTTTTGCTCACCGTAGTGCGCGAAATCGTGAAAGACCTGGAAGATATGCGCGGCGATGCCCAGCACGGCTGCCGCACCCTGCCGCTTGTCTGGGGCGTGGCGCGCAGCAAGTGGGTGGCCGGGGTTTTTCTGGCCGGCTTGGCCGGGCTAGTGCTGAGCGCCGTGGTGCAGCTGCCGGCCTTGGGCCGCTGGCCGCTGGCCGCCTGGCTGCTGGCCCTGGTGGTGCTGCCCCTGGCCTGGCTGGTGCGCCTGCTGTGGCTGGCCGACCGCCGCCGCCACTTCCGCCAGCTCAGCGCCTGGTGCAAGGGCATCATGCTGGCCGGCGTGCTCAGTATGCTGCTGGCGTAGAGAGAATGAGTAGGTGAGAGGATGGCTGTCATTGCGAGCGTAGCGCAGCAATCGCATCAGGGCGAGCTAGGTGCAGGCCTTTGGGGCTCTGAACAGGCGCGATTGCTGCGCCGCGCTCGCAAAGACAGCCACCCCCGCTCATTCACCATTTCAACACCTCACCTCAACCGTGAGGGCAGGAAATCCGTTGAGGCTCCAACTACATCTTCTCTTTTCAATTTAATATGCGTTTTTTTCCGCTCTTGCTGGCTGGGTTAATGGGCAGCACGCTGGCTGGCTGGGGCCAAGGCCTGCCTACCGCCCCCATCGATGCCCCCAAGCCGCCCAAGCGAATTACTATTTTGCCCATTCCGGTGCTGTTTTACCAGCAGGAAACCGGCGTGGGCTACGGCCTGGGCGGGCTGCTGAGCGGCCGCCTCGGCACCGATACCATCACCCGCGCTTCCAATGCCCGGGTGCAGTACTGGACCACCCAGGAGAAGCAGAATTTGCTTCAGTTTGTGCACACCGTGTACTCGCCGGGCGAGAAATACTACCTCAACGGCGAAATCAGCGCCTACACCAACCGCCTCTACTACTTCGGCATTGGCAATGAGGTGTCGAACAGCAACCGGTCGTTTCTCGACTTTAAGCTGTTCATCATCAACCAGCGCATTCAAAAAAGCATCGCGCCCAACCAGTTTCTGGGCTTACAGTACCGCTTGTCGCGGGTGTACAACATTGTGCCGCAGAACGGCCGCGTGAACGACGAGGGCGACGAGATAACGAACCAGACCAACTACTTCTACCTCGACCCGCGCCTCGACCCGCGCCAGCGCCAGAATTTCAGCGTTTCGGGCATCGGCCCGGTGTACACGCTCGACTCGCGCGATGTGGCCCTGGGCGCTTCCAAGGGCAACCTGCTCGACTTGCAAGTGATGTTCAACGGCAAGTTTTTGGGCTCCGACTACAACTTCGTGCGCTACCAGATTGATGCGCGCCACTTCCAGCCCATTTTCAGCAACAAGACCATCCTGGCCTTGCAATTTCTGGGGCAGTTTCACTCCGGCAACGTGCCGTGGCACGGGCTGGCCGGCATCGGGGCCAACCTCGGCGGCACGCTCTACGACAACGCCAACATCATGCGCGGCATCTACGAGCAGCGCTACCGCGACCGCCAGCTGATGTCGGCCCAGGCCGAGCTGCGCCAGCACCTCTTTTGGCGCCTCGACGGGGCCGCCTTCATCGGGGCCGGGCAGGTAGGAAATAATATTCAGGACTACTCGTTCGGCGGCATCCACACGGCTGGCGGCGTGGGCGCCCGCTTCAACTTTATCCGGCGCGACCGCGTGAACCTGCGCTTCGACTATGCCTTCGGCAAAGACCCGGGCTTCTACTTCGCCATTGGCGAGGCGTTTTAAACCCGCCTTTTGGGCTTATCAAAAAAAGCTGGACTGCTCTGCGAGAGCGGTCCAGCTTTTTTTTAGCAAAAAACACGATGAAGCACTCCTGAATAAGAATAATTTTGCCAAAATGGCCAAATTTTTTAGGCAACGATTAAAGCTGGAATACCAGCTCATATCCCGTTGATTAGTAGTAGAGAGAATACAGCCTAGCCATTCTGCCTAAGCGCTGGCGTGAGCAATTGCCTGCACGGTAGCATTATCCCTGGTAAGCTCATGGGCGTACACCCGCACTGCTTATGAGCAACTTCGCTACTCCCGCCTTTTTCTACGGTGCCCGCGAGGCTACTGCCTCGCCCGCGCTGCTGCCTGCTCCCACCCGGCAGCCCCGCCCGGCCCGCCTGCTCACCACCCCCGCCCAGCTGGCGCGGGCGCTGTGGTGGCAGCTGCCGCCACCCCCCGCCGGGCTGCGGGCCTGCGTCATCATTCCGGCCAAAGACGAGGCCCAAAACCTGCCCGCCACCCTGGCCGCGCTGGCCGCCCAAACCGAGCTGAACGGCGCCCCGCTGCCCACCGGCTGCCTCGAAGTAATCGTGCTGGCCAATAACTGCCTCGATGACACCGCCGCCGCCGTGCGCCAGGTGGCCGCCCGCTACCCACAGCTGGCCCTGCACGTGGTCGAACTGCAACTGCCCAAAGACCTGGCCCACGTGGGCCAGGCCCGCCGCCTGCTCATGGATGCCGCCGCCCAGCGCCTCGAAGCCACGGCCGGCCCCCAGGGCCTCATCCTCAGCACCGATGCCGATACGCTGGCCGCGCCCGACTGGCTGGCCGCCTGCCGCGCCGAAGTAGCGGCCGGTGCCGCCGCCGTGGGCGGCCGCATCCTCACCCGCCCCGAGCCGGCCGAGCTTAGCATCAGCGAGGCGGGCAGCCTGGAGGCTTCGCCGCTGGCCGTGCGCCGCACCCAGCTGCGCGACGCTACCTACAACCTGCTGCGCAACCAGCTGGAGTGCCTGCTCGACCCCTGCCCCAGCGACCCCTGGCCGCGCCACCACCAGCACTTTGGGGCCAGCCTGGCCCTCACGGTGGCCGCCTACCGCCAGGTAGGCGGCCTGCCCGTGGTGCGCTACCTCGAAGACGAAGCCCTGTGGCGCGCCCTGTGCCGCCACGACCTGCCCGTGCGCCACAGCCCACGGGTGCGCGTGAGCACCTCGGCCCGCCAGCAGGGCCGCGTCGAAGTGGGCCTGTCGTGGCAGCTGCGCGAGTGGGCCGCCGACGCACGCGAACAGCGCGAGCCCCAGGTAGAATGCCCGCGCCAGCTGGCCGGCCTGTGGCAGGCCCGCCACGAGCTGCGCGCCTGCTGGCAGCAGCGCAGCCAGCCCACGCCCGCCGGCTTCCGCGAGTGGGCGCTTATGCTGGGTGTGCAGGCCGGCGAGATGCACGAAAAGCTACACAAAGCCCTAAGCTTCGGCGAGTTTTGGGACTGGGTGATGGGTACCCGCGCCAGCGTGGGCTTTCACAAAGAATGCCGCATGCCGCTGGGTGAGGCCGTAGCCTGGCTGCGCCAAGCCGTGCGGCGCGGCGGGTTTTTGGTTTAGAGCGAAACGCAGCGAGCACGACTGTGCCAGCCCCTGGCCTTGCCAATCACTACGCTAGCAGTTTGCAACAAGCCCAAAGGGCGGCCTGATGACTCAGGCCGCCCTTTGGGCTTGTTGCCTGGTTCAGGTTTATACTTTCTCCAATAAATCGAGCCGGTACTTGTCGTGGCGCTGGCCAAAAAGGTGGCGCAACGGGCCGCCAGGCTGGGTTTTGGCCAGGAAAAAGTCGTGTACCTCGTCGCCCGTCTGGGGGTAATCATGGACCACGGGCGTCCAGTGCACCAGCAGCAACTGGCCGCCGGGCGGCAGGGCAGCCAGCAGTTGGTCGGCGGTGCGGGCCAGGTCGGGCGGCGAGAGGTAATAGCCCACTTCCGATACCAAAATGAGGTCAAATTGCCCCTCGGGAAATTCACCGGGCACCTGCATTTTCTTGATTTCGACCTGCGGCAAAGCGGCGCAGCGCAGCCGGGCCTGGCTGAGGGCGGCCTCGCTCACGTCCACACTCAGCAGGTAGCCGCAGCGCGGGGCCAGCTGCGCCGTAAACACCCCAATAGAGCCGCCAATCTCGAAGGCTCGCTCGTAGCGCGGGCGGGGTAGGGCGGCCAGGGTAGCGGCGTACTTCTCGCGCTCGTAGGGGCTGCTGGCAAACTGCCAGGGGTCCTCGTTGGCTCGGTACACGTTGTCGAAATAATCGGGTGGCAGGGTATTAGGCTGTTGCTGGTTCATGGCTGAGGAGCTTCAATAAAGGACTCGGCGGGGTGCGCAAAATGGGCCAGCATGCCTTCCGATAGCAAAAAGCCGCTGGGGTCGTCGCGGATGATACCGGGCGCCAGCTGCGAGCGGTGCGCCGCCAGGGCGCGCTGCTTTTGGGCTAGTACCGGAGCAATATCGAGCTGAAAACCAGTCCCTTCTTCGGGGCGAGGCAGGTCGGCGGGGGCGGCGCGCTCCCAGGCCCACACCACGTATTCGAGGCGGCGCGGGGGCTGCGGCAGCTGGGCCAGCGCGGCGGCCACGAGCTGGCTGGTGGCGCGGTGGTCGGGGTGGGGGTCGCGCCGCCAGGGTACCAGCACGGTAGCCGGCTGCTTTTCGGCCAAAAAAGCCGCCAATTGGCCGGCCGCTTCGGCAAAGCCGGGCTGGCCCTCGGTGGGCACGCGGCTGTCGGGCTGGTGCAGGTACTGCACGTTGGCATCGCTCTCCTCAATGCCCAATACGCTGAGCGCGTGGCGAAACTCGGCGTAGCGCAGCTCGCGCCGCGCCACGGCCGAGAAGTCGCGCGAGTGCGGGTGCGACATGCTGCCATCGCTCACCAGCACGGCGGCCACGGGCTGGCCGGCCTGGCGCAATAGCGCCAGCAGGCCGCCGCAGCCCAGGGCCTCATCGTCGGGGTGCGGCACTACGACGACTGTGGCACCGAGCGCGGCGGCGTAGCTGGCCGGGCGCAGCGGGTAGGTAAGGAAAGGCGAGTCAGACATGCAGTGTAGCGTAAGCTTTAGCTTGCGAGTGAGCGCAGCGAACAGCGGCGGTGGGTGGGGATAGTGATTTAATTGACAGAGTTTTGATAACAAGCATTTGCGCACGCGGCTGCTCACTCGCAAGCTGAAGCTTACGCTACATTGAGTTTACGCGCCCCACAACTCATAACTGGGCTTATCCGAATCGAGCGCGAAGCGGCCGGCGTCGGCCAAAATGGCGTCGGGGGCGGGCTGGCGCAGGTAGTGCGTGAGGTCGCGGTGCAGGCGCTCGAAGGGCTCGGGCTGCAAGAGCCCGCGCGCGCCCACCGAGCGCTCGGCCAGCTGCAGGGTGCGCAGGCAGATTTCTTCGGTGGCGGTGCGCATGAGGTTGGCGTAGGTAATACTGGCCGTGGCCTGGGCCGGCGCGGGCTGGGCGCCGGGCTGCACGGGCAGCACCACGTGGGTAGCCGCGCCTTGCAGCCAGAGCTGGCCGCTTGCGTGCAGGGTTAGCATTTCGCCCAGGCGCTGGCGCTGGTAGGGGTCGTCGGTGCGGCCCGACTGGCGCAAAAAGCGGCGCGTTTCGTCGAGCACCGCCGCCGCGCCACCCAGCTGCACGGCCGAAAAACGCGCCGCCCCGCCCCCGAACCAGGGCTGCTGGTAGTAGTCGTTGGGCTGGCCCAGCAGGTAGCTGGGGCTGATTTCGAGGCGCTCGAGGCTAGCCAGAAAGCTGGCCGTGGCCCGCATGCCGAGCGGGCGCCAGAAGCTGCGGTCCAGCCGGGGGCGCTGCTCATCGGCGGGCAGCACCAGCATCTGCCAGCCCTGCTTGCCGGGCAGCGCGCCCGTGAGCAGCAGCCGCGTGATGTGGCCCGCGCCCGAAGCAAAGGTTTTGGCCCCGTGCAGGCGGTAGTGGCCATCGGCCAAGTACTCTAGCCGCACGCCGTGGGCCGGGTTTTCGGTGTTCCAAACCCCAAACACATGCCCAGCCCGCGCGTCGGCCGCGTAGCGCGCCACCTGCGTGGGCGTGCCAAAACGCTGAATCAAGAGCAGCGCGTTGACGTGGCCCTCGAAGAGCCGGCCCACCGCCAGGTTGCCGCGCCCCACGTGGTAGAGCACTTGCAGCAGCGCCAGCGCGGCCGTGGGCTCGCCCAGACCCACGCCGCCCAGCGCGGGCGGCAGCGCTGCCGTGAGCAGGCCCGCCTCGCGCAGCCAGGCAAGTTCCTGGGTGGGAAAGCCGCCCACCTCGTCGGTTTGGGCGGCGCGGGCCAGCAGGTGCGGGGCCAGGCGGGCGGCGGTAGCCACGGCCTTTGCGGGGCCGTCGGGGCCAGCGGCGCCCGCTACGCCCAGCGGCAGGGCGAGCGGCAAAATGGTAGGGGAGAGGGTTGGGGAAGCGTCGGGCAACATAAGCGGAACCGCCACACCCAGACGCGGAATGAGCGCCGGGTGAACACGGGCTTAACTCTAAAAAGGCCCTGGGAGTTACCCGCAGCGGGTATTACCTGAGCCGTGGGGCGGGCGGCTTTTGGGTGGCGCTGGCTGGGCGGGCTACCTTTGCGCCGCCAAGCTGCCCGGGGTGCCGGGCCGGCGGGCCACTTGCTACGATTTCATTTTTTCGCGCTTCGCCGCCTCACTTTATGCCCGACCAACCCATTCGCGCCGCCCTGCTGTCCGTGTACCACAAAGACCGGCTGGCCCCGCTCGTCGCCACCCTGCGCCGCCTCGGCGTGCAGCTGTACTCGACCGGCGGCACCCAACAATTCTTGGAAGAGCAAGGTGCCGAAGTAACGGCCGTAGAAGACCTCACCGGCTTCCCCGAGGTGTTCGGTGGCCGCGTGAAAACGCTGCACCCCAAGGTATTCGGTGGCATTCTGCACCGCCGCCACGAGCCCGGTGACCTGGCGCAAGCTGAGCAGCACGGCATTCCGCCCATCGACTTGGTCGTGGTGGACTTGTACCCCTTCGAGGAAACGGTAGCCAGCGGCGCGCCCGAGCAGGACGTGATTGAGAAAATCGACATCGGCGGCATCTCGCTGCTGCGCGCCGCTGCCAAAAACTACCGTGACGTGCTGGTAGTGAGCTCGCGCGACCAGTACGAGGCCGTGACCGAGCTACTGGAGCGCACCAACGGCGCACCCACGCTCGCCGACCGCAAGCACTACGCTGCGGCTGCCTTTCAGGCTACCAGCCACTACGATACCGAAATCGCTAAATACGTGAGCCAGGGCACGGGTTTGGAAACCGAAAACCAGGCCCCCAGCAGCAGCCTGCGCTACGGCGAAAACCCCCACCAGGCGGGCGCTTTCCACGGCGATTTGAACGCGCTGTTTGACCAGCTGCACGGCAAGCAGCTGAGCTACAACAACCTCGTGGACGTGGACGCCGCCGTGCAGCTCATGCGCGAGTTTGCCCAGGGCCTGCCCGCCGTGGCCATTCTCAAGCATACCAACGCCTGCGGCGTGGCCCAGGCCGACAGCCTGCACACGGCCTACGTCAATGCCCTGGCCTGCGACCCAGTTTCGGCGTTCGGCGGCGTCATCATCACCAACAAAGGCATCGACGAGGCTACCGCGCAGGAGCTGAACAAGCTGTTCTTTGAGGTGCTCATCGCGCCCGGCTTCACCGAGGAGGCAATGGCGATTCTGCAAACCAAGAAAAACCGCATCCTGCTGCGCCAGAAGCCGGTAGACTTCCCCAAAAAGCAGATTAAAACCCTGCTCAACGGCATTATCGAGCAGGACGCCGACCTGCAAACCGAGGTAGCAGCCGACTTCCGCACCGTGACCAAGTCGGCCCCCACGGCCGAGGAAACGGCGGCGCTGGAGTTTGCCCTCAAAATCTGCAAGCACACCAAGAGCAACACCATCGTGCTGGCCCGCCCCGGCCAGCTGCTGGCCTCGGGCGTGGGCCAGACCTCGCGGGTCGATGCCCTGCGCCAGGCCATCGAAAAGGCCGGCAGCTTCGGCTTCGACCTCAAGGGCGCGGTGATGGCCTCAGACGCGTTTTTCCCCTTCCCCGACTGCGTCGAGATTGCGGGCGCGGCCGGCATCCGGGCCGTGGTGCAGCCCGGCGGCTCCATCAAAGACCAGGATAGCATCGCGGCCTGCGACGAGCGGGGCATGGCCATGGTGCTGACGGGCGTGCGGCACTTCAAGCACTAGGCGGCAAGGTGATAAGCTAGCGGGATGGTGAAATAGGAAGCTGAGCTTTCACTATTTCGCCATTCCGCTAGTTCACTTCTGCCGTACCTTTGCGCGCTTAATTCCCTCTGCTTTTCGCGCCTTTCTATAATGGGCTTCTTTAATTTCCTGACCAGCGACATTGCCATCGACCTGGGTACGGCCAATACCCT
>JAKONR010000201.1 GCA_022701825.1 Hymenobacteraceae bacterium
CGTCCTTGCGCGTAGGGTCGAGGCGCACGTAGTTGGTCGCCTTCGGAATGGTTTCGCCCATCATGCCCGCGTGCACCTTCCAGGGGCCTAAGGCCGGGTGCTCCAGCTGCTGCTTGAGGCCGGCCCCCAGGCCGTGCGCGGGCTGCGCCAAGCCGCGCGACGCGCCGAAGCTGGTAGCGTAGCCGCGCAAAAAATCCGTTTCCTGCTGGCGCACGTTGCGGAAGCGCGGCAGGTAGCCGCCGCCCGCCGGGTTGCGGCCGTCGGTGGTTAGGTCCGGCAAGCCCTCGTACTCGGCAAAAACCCGAGCGCTGTAGTTATGAAACGCTACGTACTTGCCCAGCACCCCGCTGTCGTTGCCCAGGCCGGCGGGAAAGCGGTGCGAGGTCGAGTTGAGGAGCAACAAATTGGTATTCAGCGCGCCCGCGTTTACAAAAATCACGGGCGCGTAGTATTCGATAGTGGCTTTGGTGTGCGTATCAACCACCCGAATGCCCGTGGCCCGGCCCTGCTGCTCGTCGTAGAGAATGGTTTGCACCACCAGGTCGGGCTTGAGCGTGAGGTACCCTGACTTCATCGCCCACGGCAGCGTAGACGAATTGCTGCTGAAGTAGCCTCCAAACGGGCAGCCACGCTGGCACAGCACCCGGTTCTGGCATTGTACCCGGCCCTGCTCGTAGTGAATAGGCTGGGGCTGTGACAGGTGGGCACAGCGCGCACTGATGACATGGCGGCCGGGGTGGCTTTTCTGGACTTGAAGCCGAAAGTGGTCTTCCACGGCATTGAGCGGAAAGCCGGGCATAAACTCGCCGTCGGGCAGCTCGGCCAGCCCGTCGCGGTTGCCGCTGATGCCCGCAAACTTCTCCACATGGCTGTACCACGGCGCGAGGTCGTCGTAGCGAATGGGCCAGTCTACGGCAAACCCATCGCGGGCCGGGCCCTCAAAGTCGTACTTGCTCCAGCGCTGGGTTTGGCGCGCCCACAGCAGCGACTTGCCGCCCACCTGGTAGCCCCGAATCCAGTCAAATGGCTTTTCCTGCACATAGGGATGCTCGGCATCCTTCACCACAAAGTGCATAGCATCTTCCTTAAACACGTAGCAGCGGCTCGCGATGGGGTTGGCCTCCTGCACCGCCAGCGGCACCTTGCCGTTGTGCGCCAGCTCCCACGGGTTAAGGTTGGTGGTAGGGTAGTCCTTGTTGTGCACTACGCTGCGCCCCCGCTCTACCACCAGGGTTTTTAAGCCATGGCCCGTTAGCTCCTTGGCGGCCCAGCCGCCGCTCATCCCCGAGCCAATGACGATGGCATCGAAGGTGCGCGCTTTCACGCTGTCGATGTTAAGATTGGCCATGACGCGGGTTTGCTAAATCTACTTTGCTTACTGGATAATGCGCGTTGTAGCGGCCCGGCACCAGCTCGTACACTACCTCTTTGGTCATGAAGTACTTGCTGTTCGTATAGCCGTCTATGGTTAGCTGCCGGACGATGCGGTAGAATCCGCTTAGCTCATCTGAAAAATCGGTCGGCTGCTGGTCGAGGCGCTGCAACAACGCCGCCCGCTGGGGCAGGGTACTAGTCGCGAAGGAGTGCCCCTGCTGCTGGCGGGCGGCGGCATCCAGCTGCTCCAGGCCCGCCAAGAAAAGCTGCTGCTCCTTGGCCGGCGTGCAGTCGTGGAGCATTTTCAGCACGTATAGGGGCAGGCCCAGGTCTTGGGCGCCGGGCGTGTCAGTGCGCGGCAGCAGGGTTTCGCACACATCAGCCACTAACTGCCGCTGGCTGGCGGTGAGGGCCGCAGTGGGGGACTGGGAGGCCTGCTTTTGGTCGTTGGTTTCTGATAGGCAACTGGGCAGTACTGCGGCCGCACCGGCCAGTAGCACCAGGTTTTTGACAACTGTTCGCCGCTTCATGGGGTCGGGTGGGAAAAGGATGAATAGTTTGAAGTACTAATTTTCTAATCTAAGGCAACCGACTAATGTTAAGGCACCTCAACCCTAGCTAATCTACTGCATTCGCTGGTCTTAAAAAGAGTGGTAGCCAGTGCTCCCAACACCCTTTTGCTTTCTATTCGCTAAGCTGACGTTGACGAAGGCGACGACGCCAAGAAGGTAAAAGCAACTGTTTAGGCGATGGGGCCAACGGGAGAATAGCCCATTGCCTTATTTATGGAAGCTGGTAGTTAACCGTTTTTCCTAAGACGTAAAGTGCTGTCCAACAGCACTACCACTTGGTGAAGGGCAAGTATCGGCCTATGCTTGCCATTCTACTCAGCGCTTCAGCAAGTGCTAGCTTCAGCAATGAAGCCCGAGACGAGTTCTTACTTCAATAGCTCCCGGAAGAACGGTTCCAGTTCTTGGGCCAAAATAGCGTGGTCTTCTACGCTGGGGTGGCTGGTGCAGCCCCGCCCCTGCATGGGCTGAAAGAAATGCACGGCTACAGGCTTAGCGGCCGGGTAGGCCGCGTTGGTTTGTTGCTGCACGGCCGTGAGGCAGCGGTTGAGCAGCGCCCGGTTGGGGCCGCTGCTCATGGGGCTGCTCAGCAGCGCCAGCCGCGCCTGCGGGTATTTCGATTTTACTAGCTTGATAAACTGGAGGTAGGTGCTGACGTAGCGGGCGCTGTCGAAGGGCAGGCGCGGCGTTTTGCCATCACCATTGCTCAGGTCGTTGGTGCCCAGCGCAATGCTGACTACCTGGGGCGAGTAGGTGGCAAAGTTCCACTGCTGCGCGCTTTGTGCTTGAAAATCAAGCTTCTCATACACTTGGGGCATGGTGGGGCCGTCGCTGTTCCAGTTGCGGTACATGCCGATGCCACTGACGCTGCTCAGCACGAAGTTGGTATGAAGTGCCCGCGCCACCCGGGGGCCGTAGGCTAGATAGGCGTTGTGCTGGTCGTGGTAGGCCCCGCTGCCGCAGGGCACCTCCGAGGCATCGGCCGCCGCGCCGCACGTGATGCTGTTGCCGATAAACTCGATGAGCGGGAGCTTAGGATTGGGTAACGCCTTGATGGTTTTACCCGTTACCTGCTGAATAGCAATAGGACCGGTGTGGGCCTCGGTGGCTTTATAAAGCCAGACGGTGTGCTTACCGGCCCGCGCCGCCGTGATGCGGAGGGGAGCCGAAGTCCCGCCCGTCACCCGGAGGCGCTTTTGGTACACGCCATCCAACTCGTACTGCAAGTAGTTGTGGTCTTGCCCGTTGGGCAGTGTCACGAACATTTGGCATTCGGTGCCTTCGAAGCTAAAGCCCACGTGCGCCGCCGAGCTTATCAGCTCCAGCTGCTGCTGGGGGTTGAGCCACGTGCGGCCGTAGGGTAGCAAGGCGCGGGCAGGTAGCGTAGTGGCTGGCTTAGGTGCGGCTAGGCTCAGGGCCAGACCACCAGCGCTTAGCAGCAAGTAAGTAGGAAGAAAACCCATGACGGACTGGCGTTTTAGTAGGTTTTAAAAACTTTCAGGTGGGGCGCTTAGCGTCCGAAGTCATCCTGCACCCGCACGATATCGTCTTCGTCGGAGGGCTGGCTTGCATCGGTGTGCTGCCAGATTTCGGCCAGCAGGCCCCAGCCGTCGAGGCCCACCAGGCGGTGGCGCTCGCCCTGGCGCAGCACGATTTGCTCGCCGGGCTGGTAGGTGCCCAACTCGCCCTCGGCGTCGGTGTCGCTGCGCATCACGCCCACAGGGCCTTGCACCACCTGCCAGATTTCGGCGCGCCGGTGGTGGTACTGCCAGCTCAGGCGCTGGTGCGGGGCCACCAGCAGGATTTTGGGGCTGAGCTTGCCCGCGATGCGCAGCGAATCGGCCGGTAGGCCGTCGAAATAGGTATCGGCAAAAGCCTGAGCCTGGCTTTCATCAATCACGAAGAAGCCGCCCCAGGGGCGGGTCTGGTCCTGGGCGGCCAGGAGGAAGCCCTGCGCCTGCAAGCGGTCGGCGGTGGCGGCAAAAAGCGTGGCTTTGTCGGTGATTTCGGACATGCGTAGGGAAGTGAAATGTGGCTTTGCCGGGCGGCTGCCCGGCAAAGAAAAAAGAAGTTAGTTGCTAAGTACCAACACCGTTACATCGTGGGCGGGCACGGTGGCGGCGAAGGGCTTTTTGGTAGTGCCCACGTCTTTTTTGGCCCACGGGTCGCGCAGGCGGTAAGTAGTACGAGCGGCATTCAGCTCGGCTTTGGCTACCGTGTCGGTGATGGGCGTGGCTTGCCAGTCGAAGCGCACGGGCTGCGGCCGGCGGCTGCGGTTGAGAAAGGCCACGGCCCACCGGCCGTTGGCCAGGGGCTTGAGCCAGGTTTCAAGGCTGTCCTTGGTGGCGTAGCGGAAGCCCTGCACGCCTAGCGGGTCCTGGTCGATGGCGAGCAGCTCGCGGTTGGTGAGCGTTTCCTTAGTGGCCGGGCTCATCTGGCGCAGGTCGTTGCCGGTGATGAGCGGCGCGGCCATCATGGCCCACATGGTGAAGTGCGCGCGGTCTTCGTTGGCGGCCATACCGTTGCCGACTTCCAGCATGTCGGGGTCGTTCCAGTGGCCGGGGCCGGCGTACTGGCGCAGGGCCGCCTGCTTGTCCATGATTTGCATGGTGCCGAAGGACTTCCAGGTGCCGTGGTCTACCACGCAGTCGAAGCAGTTGTAGATGTCGCCAGTCGTGCGCCAGAGGTGGCCCACCGTCGGCCCCCATTCCCAGGGCTTGTCGTTGCCCCACTCGCAGATGCTGAGCACCATCGGCCGCCCCGCCTTGCGCAGCGCGGCCGTGATGGTTTTGTAGGCGCCCTCGGCTTTCAGGCCTTCCGTGTTGCACCAGTCGTACTTCAAGTAGTCGATTCCCCAGGCGGCGTACTGCTGGGCATCCTGAAACTCGTAGCCCCGGCTACCGGGCCGCCCGCCGCAGGTCTGCGAGCCGGCATCTGAGTAGATACCGATTTTTAGGCCCTTGCCGTGGATGTAGTCGGCCAGCGCCTTCATGCCCGACGGGAAGCGCTTGGCATCGGGCTGAATAAAGCCCTGCGCGTCGCGGTCGCCGTGCCAGCAATCGTCGAGGTTGATGTAGGTGTAACCGGCATCTCGCAGGCCGGTGCTTACCATGGCGTCGGCCACCTCCCGAATCAGCTTTTCATCCACGTTGCAGGCAAACTTGTTCCAGCTGTTCCAGCCCATGGGCGGCGTCAGGGCCAGATTGTCGAATTTTTTATAATTCTGCACGTAGTTATTACCCTGGCCAAATGCTTGGCCGGCAAAAATCAATCCGAGGAGGAGGAGCGGTATTTTTTTCAAAATCAAACGGAAATGAAGAAGAGGCAGGAAAATGCTAGTTCTATTCGCTCACCAAGGTCACGTAGCTGCCCGTGTCAAGGGTGAAGCGCGCTTGACCGCCGGCTACCTTCACGGCGGTAGCTTCCTGGTGGTGGCGGGTGGGGTCTGTGATGTAGCAGCGCAGCGTTTTTACCCGCGCCGGTAGGCCCGTGAGCGTAACCGGCCGGGTAGCCCCGCTATTCACGACGTGCACGGCGTACACGCCCTTGGCCGGATTGCCGAGGGCCGCGCAGGTGATGTTGGGGCGGCTGGCCGTGAGGGGCAGGTAGGCCACTTCTTTTGGGGTAGCAGCCAGCTGCTGCAAGCTCCAGAAGCGCTGGGTGGGGTGCATCGGGGCGGGGTTGCCAAAGAGGCCGCCGCCCGCCAGGGGCGAGTAGTCGGAGGTAAGCTGCCACTGCAAAATGCTGGCCGGCTGGCAAATAGCCAGCAGGCGCATATACAGGCTGATTTCCTGCACGGCGTAGGTGGGCTCCTCAAAGATGGCGGGGTAGCCCCAGGCCTGGGCGTCGATGCTGCCTTCGCCCACCAGCAGCGGCAGCTTTAGCGTGGTGGCCGCATCGGCCCACTTTTGCAGGGTGGGCGTTTCCCAGCCGCGCCACGAGTGAAACGACACCGCCCCGATATAGGGCCGCGCCGCCGCGTCGCGCATGGCCGGGCCAATGAACTCGTAGCCGTTGGCGTCGGCCGTGTCGCCTAGCAGCAGCTTGGTTTTCAGCCCCCGCGAGGCAAAGTAGGCCCCTAAGTTTTTGATGAGGTCGGCGTGCTCTAAGCCGGTCTGCCGGATGTTGATGCCCAGGTCCGACTCGTTAAACGAGAACAGGTCGGCCTCCACGCCATACTGCTCCTTGAGGTACACCAGGTAGTCGGCGATGGACTTGTAGCTGGCTGGTAGGTTGGCGGGGTCGAGGGGCGCGCCCCACTTGCCGTCGGCTTTAGGGCCGGTGCCGTTGCCCTGGTCGCCGATGATGGCCCACTGCGGGGCGTTCCAGGCCGTGACTACCACCGGCATGCCGAGCTTACCCAGGCGCTGCGCTATTTCCAGCGATTCGCGCACATGCGGAGCAAGCTGCCCCCGGCGGGCGGCCGCCGCGGGGTCCTGGCTTTGCTCGGGCTGCCAGAGCCGCCACGGCATCTCGACACGGCCGTAAGCCACGCGCATGTTTTTCAGGCAGTAGTCGATTACCTGCGGGTCGCCCTGGGGGTTTTGCAGCCGAAAATTGCCCCCAAAGCCCACCCACGGCCGGCCCGGCCGCGTGGCATCCAGCGCCAGCTGCACCGGGGCCCGGTCGACGGTGCCCGTGGCGGCAATGGTAAACGTTTGCTGCGCCGTTTGGCCCTTGGCCAAATCGCCGGCTTGGATGGGCAGGTACACCAGCAGCGGCTGGCCGGCCTGGCCGGGGCGCAGCTGCACCGTGCCCGGCGCCGCCAGCGCAATGTCGAGCTGGCGGGCAGCCGCCGTAATGCGCACGCGGCTAACGGCGGGGCTTTCGGCGGCCGCGCCGCTCAGCGTCTGCTGGGCTAGTAGTTTGCCCTGGGCATCCAGCAATTCCACTTTCGCCTGGGCATAAGGTCCCTGCGGCAGCTCCAATGCTAAGAAAGTGCCGACCAGCGCCGTGGCCGCGCGGGCGGTAGCCTGCACCGCCACGGTGGCGCGGCCGGGGCCGAGGTCGGTCACGGTTTCGCGCAGGTCTACGCTATCGAGGCGGGTCGTGACGAGTTGCGCCTCACCCTGGCGCGCATAGCGCGGGCGCTGGGCTTCGGGCCGCGTCACGGCCTCGCGGGCCGCACCGGGGCGCACCAGCCGCAGGCTGGTGTTGGTTTCGAGCAATTGGCCCTGCACCCGCAGGCCCTGCAAATTGCCCCAGGGCGCTAGCTCGGCCTGCGCGTGGGCCGAATGGCTGAGTAGACTGGCGGCGGCTAAGCTCAGCCCCGCCAAGGCTGGCCGCACTACGCACAAGGTAATAAAGGTCTTCTTCACGAAAAAGGAATGGGTAAAATGATGCGCAGGCCCCGGCCAACTGCCGGCTGCTTATAGCCCTCACTTAAAGCCAAAACGCCGCCCACTGGCAAAGTGGGCGGCGTTTTTATGTAGACTAAGCCATTGAAATTTAAGGCTATGCTCTATCCTTTGGGCACGATGCGGAAGTTGTCGAATGATATATCGGCATCGAGCGCCCCATCGCCGTGGAATAGAAACTTGCACTCGTGCAGCGGTTTGCTAAGGTCGGCTGGCTTGTTGATGAAGTTACTCAGCGGCACAGTCTGGGTACTCCACTGCCCGCGGGTGTAGAAGGGCGTGGTGGGCTTCCACAGATAAGTGTTATTGGTGCTCTGGTCGCCGTCAATCGAGAACTTAATGACGTTGGCGTTGAAAGGCTTGAGTGTATTTACCTCGAAGCGCAGCACGTAGTTACCAGGGTTGGCCACGGCGGCGGCTGGTAGCGCGATGTTATTGTTGGTCGAGAATTCCGTCCAGGCCCAAGCTGCAATCTGCTGGCTCACCCGAATGTATGGCCCATTAACCGGGGCCGGCGTGGGGCCGGTGGTGATGAAGGTAGTAGCACCCCATACACTGCCGTTGGTGTCGTAGCCGAAAATAATGTTGCGGTTATCCTTATAGCGGCCGGGCACGGTGGTTTTTGTGCCGTTGGCATCCTGCACTTGCAGCTGGTCGCCGGCCACCGCATTGGCGGGCACCACGAAGTACACCGAGTCGGCGGTGGTTTTGGTAATGGTCAGCGGCGTGCCGTTCCAAAGCACTTTGCCCTTGGCGGGGCTCACATCGTAGAGGTCAAAGTTTAAGCCTACGATGGCTGCTTTCGAGCCGGGCGCGGCGTACTCGTTGCTCATGCCATTCACGGTCAGAGCCGGAATGCTGAGGGTGTAGCTCGTTGTGGCCGTGCCCCCGGCCGTGACGACCATAATGGTGTTAGTTACGTTTTTAGGCACCACGCGCGGTATCTGCACCGTGATTTCAGTGGAGGTGATGTAGGCATCGGCCAGCGATACCTCCACGTCATTGAAAGACAGCTTGCTGACGTTGCAGAGGTTGGTGCCCGTCACGATAATCCAGTCGGCCAGGTTACCCGAGGTGCTTACCTTGGTGCGGTCGGTGGGCGAGGTAACGCTGGTGAGGGTAGGGGTACCGCCGCACATTTCCGTGTCGTCCTTCTTGCAGCCCGTCAGGGCTACCGGGCCGGCCAGCAAAGCCAGCACCAGCGCCTTCGTAAAACCAGTTGAAAAGTTCATATAAAGTTGAGTAGCTAAAAGAGTGAGAAAAGGCAGAGGCCAGGGGCGCGGCCGCCGCGCCCCTGGCCGCGTTGCCGCTTACCAGCCGGGGTTATTGGCCGTAATCAACTTGTTGGCGTTCAGCTCCGACACCGGAATGGGCATGAGCAGGTGCTTACTGGTGCGGCGCTTCACCACGTTGTTTTCGTCGCTATCCAGCGCGTTCATCACGGGCAGGTAGATGCCCCAGCGCAATAAATCCCAGCGGCGGTCGCCTTCCAGCGCCAACTCGCGGCGGCGCTCTTCCAGCACAAATGAGCGGAAGGCCTGTTGGCTCATGGTGCCGATGGTGGACGCCCCGTTGCGGGTACGAATCTGGTTGACGGCCGCGATGGCCGCCGCCGTGGGGCCACCGTTGGCCTCGTTGGCGGCCTCGGCGTAGATTAGCAGCACGTCGGGGTAGCGCAGCAGCGGGTAGTTGAAGTTGCTGCGCGAAACGGTGCGGTCGCTCACGGCCTCAAACTTGCGCAGGCGGGCCACGTGCGAGTCATCCACGCTGGCTACATCGGTGGGCAGGTAGCCATATTTGGCCCGCTTGGCCACGGCAGAGGCGCTCATATCGGTGCCTTTTACCACCAAACTGTCGCTGAGGGGATAGTAGTGTACGCCGCCCCACATTTTCCAGCGGTGCAGCACGCCGTCGGTAATGCGCTGGTCGCCGTCCTCAAACAAGCGGTACCAATGGTCAGATTGGGCAATCCAGCCGCCTTCAATCTCCCCGATAGTATTGATGCGCCCAATGCGGAACATTGAGATTTCGTTGCCATACAGCGGGTCGTTCACAATGGTCTGGATAGACCAAATGTGCTCGCCTTTGTTCTGGTTGGCCACGTTCCAAACGTCGGTGTGGTTACTAAACAGGGTGTAGGCGTTGCTGGCCATTACTTCCTGCGCCTTGTCGCGGGCCAGCTTGAAGTAGTCGGCCGAGTTGAGCCCGTCGAGGCCGGCTACCACGGTTTTGGCGTGCGTGAGGGCCACCGGGGGCAGCAGGATTTTCTTGCCCGCCGTCATGCGGTAGGTGGGGCCGCCGAGTACGGTAACCTGGCCACTAGCCAGCGAGCCCGAGGCCATCGTGAGGTACACCTTAGCCAGCAGGCTCTTGGCCACGGTCTGGTTGGGGTGGCCCACCAGGGCGGTGGCGGCGGGCAGCAGGTCGGTTTCGGCCGCCTTCAGGTCGTTGACGATGAAGGCGTAGATGTCCTTGACGGCCGCACGGGGCTGCTGCGGCGCGGTGCCCTCGATTACCGACTTTTCAAATAGCGGCACCGCGCCATAGGCGCGCACCAACTGAAAGTAAGCCCAGGCCCGCAGCACCTTAAGCTGGGCAATGGCATTCTTCTGAGCGGTAGCATCCATGCTCAGAGCCGAAACTTGGGCAATGCCAAAGTTGCAGCGGTGGATAAGCACGTAAGGGCCGCTCCAGCCCGTGTCGATGCCCCAGTAGCTCTGGAAGTTGCCGGCCCCGATGTCGCCATACGCCCAACTCGGGCCGGTCGAGTCGTCGGAGTCGTAGTCCCAGAGGTTGGGGAACTGCCCGTAGCGGAACATGTTGTCCGATACCAGCGTGTTGAGCGCGCCATTCACGTAGGTGTTGGCATCCGTTACCTGGGCCGGGCTGACGTTGGAAATCGGCGTTTCGGTAATGAAGTCCTTGCACGAGGTAGCGCCTAGCAAAGAGGCCGCTGCCAGAACCGATAAAACAATCTTTTTCATATAGGTAGGTGGGAGTAAGAAGCTTAGAAACCAAGGCGCACGCCCAGCGTGTAAGTGCGGCTGTTGGGATACGAATTCATATCCACACCCCGGCGCGAGGCATCGCCGCCGAAGGCATTCACGTCTGGGTCAAACCAGCTGTATTTGGTGACGGTGAACACGTTACCTATGCTGCCGTACACGTTGATGGCCTCAATGAAGCTCGTGGGCCGATTGAAAACGTAGCCGAAGTTGATGTTCTTGAGGCGCACGTAGGAGCCATCCTCAATGAGGCGGTTGGAAAGGCGCATCTGGCGCGTGTCGGCGGCCAGGGCCTTGGGCCAGGTCGCGTTGGCGGCATTTTCGGGTGTCCAGCGCCCGTCATACACGTTCTGCGGAATGTTTGCCACCTTACCCATCCGAATCTGGTAGAGGTTGGTGTTCACGATGTCCCCACCTTGCACCCCCTGCACGAAGAAGCTCAGATTGAAATTCTTGTACGAGAAGTTGTTGGTAATACCGTAGCTGTACTTGGGGTTGGTGTTGCCGATAATGGTGCGGTCGGTGTTGCTGATGCTGGTGGGGTCGTTGTCAAGATTTTTATACTTGATTTCCCCAATCTGCTGGCGCTGCAAGGTCTCGCTTAGGTTGGCGTACTGCGGGTCGGCCTTCACCTCAGCTAGGTTGTCGTAGAAGCCATCCTCTAAGAAGCCGTACACGGTGCCGATGGGCTGGCCGTTACGTTGCAAGAAGAAGTTTTCGGCCCCGAAATACAGACGCTGGGCAAACTGGTCGCCGGGCAGGTCGCGCATCTTATTGCGGTTAAACGAGATGTTGGCGTTCACATCCCACTTAAAGTTTTTGGCGGTTGCGATGGTGCCTATGCCCGAGATTTCCAGGCCCTTGTTTTCCACCGCCCCAATGTTGGTTTGCTGAATCGGGAAGCCGCTGCTGAGCGGCGTCTGCACCTGCTGTAGCAGGTCGCGGGTAAGCTTGCGGTACACGTCCACCGTTAGGGTGAAGCGGTTTTGCATGATACCCATGTCTAGGCCCACGTTGTACTGGCCGGTGGTTTCCCAGCGCAGGTTGGGGTCGGGCGAACCCAGGTAGGGAATGTCGGCGTAGCCGGCTTGCAGGGTGCCGCCCAGCGGGTAGGGCGAGAAGCCGAACAATTGCAGCGTGCGGTACGAGCCAATGCCCTGGTTACCAGTTTCGCCGTAACCGGCGCGTAGCTTCAGAGTGCTGAACACATTGAGGTCACGCAGGAAAGCCTCGTCAGCAATGTTCCAGCCCAGCGAGAAGGAGGAGAAGCTGGCGTACTTATTAGCCGTGGCAAACTTGCTCGACCCGTCGCGGCGGAACGACACCGTGGCCAGGTAGCGGCCTTTATAGCTGTAGTTAACGCGGCCCAGGAGCGAGAACAGCGAGTTTTCCGTTTTACCGCTGTTGAGCTGGCGCTGGTTGGCCCCGTTGCCGATACTATTATCTTGTAAGATGTCGTCGGGGAAGCCCGTGGCCGACATGTTGCGGTAGTACGAGTAGCCCGTTTCGCGGGTCACACCCGCCACCGCGTTGATGGTGTGGTTCTGGCCGAAGGTTTTGTTCACGCTCAGAATCGATTCCAGCGTTATGCCGCGCCAGTTGTCGTCCGACACGTAGGCCGAGCCATTCACCAGGCGGCCTTCCTGCAAGCGGCGGCCGTAGTACACCTCCCGGTTGTTGGTGTTGTAGTTCACTCCCAAGTTCTGCCGAAAGCTCAGCCAGGGCGTAAACTGCAATTGCAGATAGTTGGAAGAATAAATGCCAACCGAAGCCGTTTCGTCTTTGGCCTGCTGCAAATACACCAACGGGTTGGCGGCAGCGTACCAGTTAATGTTGTTTTCGCGGGCGATAGAGCTGGCGTCGACGGTAGTGGGGTAGGTAGGCGGAAAAAACAGGGCCGAACTCACGATGCTCGACTCATTACCGTTAGAGTTTGACTTGGCGAGCTTGTACTGGCTGAACGTCACGTTGTTGCTCGAACCAAACTCCATCCACTTGTACAGCTTGCGGTTGATGTTGGCCTGCAAGCCGTAGCGCGTGTACCCCGAGTTTTTGATGGTGCCCTGCTGGTCGAGCACGTTGCCCGAAATAGAGTAGCTGCCCTTGTCGCTACCGCCCGAGATACGCAGCGTGTAGTCCTTGGTCAGGCCGGTGCGGAAAATCTGGTCCTGCCAGTTAGTGCCCTTAAACCCGTCGGGCAGCGAAGTGCCCTGCACGCCATTTAGGAAGTCCTCGGGAGAAGGCTGACGCACCTGCGTGCCCGTGGCCGGGTCAAGGGCCACCTGGCCAGGAAAGGGCGCGATAGTCGGCGCGGCCCCATTGTAGGTAATGTTGTTCTGGTAAGCCTCGTTCTGAAACAGGGCGTAGTGGTAGGCGTCGAGCACCTTGATGCGCTTTGAAATCTGCGAAACGCTGGTATTGGCAATCAGCTCAATTTTATCTTTGCCGGCCTGCCCCTTTTTGGTGGTTATGAGCACCACGCCGTTGGCCCCACGCGAGCCGTAAATGGCCGTGGCCGAGGCATCCTTCAGCACTTCGAGGCTGGCAATGTCCTGCGGGTTAATGTAGGCCAGCGCGTTGGTCGATTGCTGCGAGGTAACCCCCGCCGAGGCCGAGGTAGGCGAAGGCGAAGTGAAAGGAATACCATCAATCACGTACAGCGGCTCGGTGCCCGAAAACGAGTTGGCCCCCCGGATGGTGAGGCTGATACCTGCGCCGGGTGCTCCGTCGCTGCGGTTCACCTGCACGCCGGCCACCTGCCCTTGCAAGCCCTGGTTGATACTGGTGGGGATGGTTTTGAGAATATCCTCTGTTTTGACGACAGCCACCGAGCCGGTCAGGTCACTTTTTTTCACGGTGCCGTAGCCGACTACCACCACCTCGTCGAGCGCTTTTTGCTCAGCCAGCGCCACGTCGATAGTGCCCTGGCCGCTCACGGCGCGTTCTGTATTCTGGTAGCCCACAAACGAGAATATCAGCACGGCTGGCGTGCTGGGCACCACCAGCGCGTAGGTGCCGTCCGAGTTGGAAGTGGTGCCGCGGGTAGTGCCCTTCACTACGATGCTCACGCCGGGCAGACGTTCGCCTTTGGCACCATCAGTCACAGTGCCTTTTATCGTTACCTGGGCTACCGCGCTTAAGGGGCCGGTAGCTAAGACGGAGGCTATTATTAAAGGGGTAAAATTCTTCATACAGAGTGAGTAATAAATAAAACCTTGATTGAGTACCGGCCGCTGCTAGCAACTGCCTGGCAAGCCCGGTGTGGGGCAAAGGCAGCCGGCTACGCCGACGAGAATCGCTGGTTCATTGGGTGGGACTTGGAAATGAGAGGCGTATGAAGAAACTTGTGCGCTAGCGGCGCGATGGCTACAAACGATTGGGGAATAAATTCCTCAATCGTTTGTAGCATTTTCATTGCAATTTAAAAAACTAAAACCTTTTAGCAAGCGGTCAATCCACGTTGCTTTTGCGGACTGATACTTATTTAACCATCCTTCGAGTTTCCCTATTTTACACTATTCGGGGTACATTGCTTGTAAGATGTCATTTTACCCGTTATAACTTTAATATTTCCATTGTATTCTCATTTATCACCGCCTAATTGACCTGTACAATATTATCACGCTAAAAAATAACTGCTACCGAAAATAAAAGCTGAAATCAGCTTTTAAGGCTACTGGATAGCAGCGCGTTCGGGCGACGCACATTGCGCCACTTACCAAGAGCAGGTTTGGAATTTCAGTTTCCGTCCTGCTCTCCTAGCATCCGCTTGCCGAGGCATTTCTACCGGGCGCGTCTGAACTAAGCAGCGAAACGGCAGAAGTATTTCGACTCCGCTACGCCGTGCTCGGCATGACCATCGGAAAGTAGTTTTTTATAGAAATCCAAGCACGCCCTTATTTGCATACTGCCCCCGAAAGTGCTAGCGGTAAAGAAAACGACCAAGCTGCTGATGATAGCAACTACCTGGCAGTTTAGAAAACGCATAGAGCTGAAAGCAAGGGTATTGCTGGATAAGGCGAATGCCTGACTATTATTTCAGTGCAGAGCCTCAATAGCCGCTACCAGATACACCAGCGGCGCGTTCCAGTTAATGGCAATCTCGTTGGAAGCGTAGGAGCATACCGCATCGGTGTAAGTAAGTGGGGGCAGGGCCGAGGGGTAAGTGCAGTTGTCCTGGCGGCCGGGATTGGGGCCGCCCACCAGCAGGCCGGGCACGGGCGCGGGCACGCCGTCAGCCTCCGAGGGGCGGTGGTGCGGATGCTGCGGCGAGCGGCTGCTGCCGCCCGTCAGGAAGCAGTAGCCGGTGGCGTTGCGACCAAGCAGGTAGTCGAGGTTGGTGAGCGCGGCCGTGAGATAGAGCCGCTCGCCACTAAGGCGGTACGCTTGCAGTAGCGCCACGCCCTGGTTGGCAGCTTCGGCATTGCTGCCCCAGGTGTAGTCGGCGATGCGGCCCATGGCGGTGCTGTAGGCGTGGGTAGCGCGGCCGGCTTGCAGGCGGGCGGCCAGGGCCAGCACCTGCTGCCGCACCTGCGGCAGCGCCCGGCGGCCGGCCGGTCCGAGCGTGGCGCTTGCGCGCAGCAGCGTGTAGTAGGCCAGCGGCCGCACCTGGCCCCAGTTGGCCACCGGCAGCGGGCCGGGGGCCAGTATGTCGGCTAGCCAGTAACGCTCGTTCTGCGTGGTCACGTACAGCTCGGTGGCGGCCCAGGCCCATTCATCGCGCACGTCCTCGTCGCCGTAGGCCCCGGTGCTGATGGCGGGCTGAAACTGCTTATTAAGCGCCTCTTGCCGGTAGTAGCTGGCCGGGTGCTGGCGCGCCCAGGTCCAGGCCTGAGTCGAGGCGCGCAGGCACGAGTCGGCCAAACCGGGCAGGGCGTGGCCGAAGGGCCGCAGCACCCGGCTAGCCTGCGCCAGCACGGCCGCGAAATCGAGGGCCGCAGCCGTGCTTTTCTGCACCACGTAGCGCGGGGTGTGGCACGCGGCGGGCATTACCATGCCGTCGAAGCCGGCGTTGGTGAGCTTGTGGTACACGCCACCGTCGGCGGGGTCCTGCATGGTGAGCAGCCAGCGCAGGTTCCAGAGCGACTCGTCGAGCACGTCGGGCAGGGCGTTGGTGCTCTCAGGAATGTCGGCGCTGAGGCGAGTACAATAAGATGGGAAGTTTTCGTAAAGCGAAAGCAGCGTGCCCAGCGTAATGCCCGAGTTCACAACGTACTTGTTGTAGTCGCCGGCGTCGTACCAGCCGCGGGGGCTAACCAGCACCGTGCCGGCCGGCCGCTGCGCCGTAGCCGCCGAGGGGTGCACCAGCACCTGCGTATCGGGGTGGCCGGCGGGGCGGCTCCACGCGCCCGCGTAGGCGGGCGGCAGGGCCGTGGAGGCGCGTTGGTAGTAGAAGCCCTTGAGGGCCGCCTGCGCCACGGCCTCGTGCACCCGTGGCTTTATCTGAAAGGGGTAGGAGGTGCCTACGCCCGGCACCCGCAGCACGAACGTGCCCACCTGCTGGCAGGCCGAAAAGTCGGCTTGCCGCACTGTTTGCCGGGTCAGGCTGTCGTAGCGGGCCGCGCCCAGCGCGCCCGTAAAAATAGACTTTTCGCTGCCAGCTGCCAGCAGTTGAAACTGCCCAGCTGCTGCCCCCACCACCACCGCCAGCTTGGGTGCGGCGGGATAAAAGCCCACTTGGTTGAGGTGAATAGCCGCGCTGGCTTGCTGCGCCTGGGTGGGCTGACGGGCGACCAGCAAGCCGCCCGCGGCCAGAGCCGTGCGTAACGCTTTTCGTAGCATAAAACAGCGATAACAGTAGCGCGCCAGGGTTATACTTGCTTACTGAACAAGCAAGTATAACCCTGGCGCGCTAACTCAGGAATACTATTAGTGATTGATGACCACCCGCTTCGCCAGCGTGGGCTGGCCGGCGGCCCGCACCGTGAGCAGGTACACCCCGGCACTCAGCTGGTCGGTGGGCACGGCCAGCGAATTGAGGCCGGCTCGCAGGCCGGCATCGGCCCCGAAGACGGGCTTGCCCAGCACGTCGGTCAACTCCACGTGCACGACCTGGGCCGTGGGCAGCGTGAGGGTGGCCGTGAGGATCGCGCCACTAGTGGGGTTAGGATACACACTTAGCGCCTCGGCCGAGAGGCTGGCCGACTGCGTGGCCAGGGCGGTGGCCCGCCAGTTGGGCAGCTCGTCGCGGGTGATGATGTCAGCATCAGTGTACACGCGCTGCAACAGTGCCTGCGGCTGGGCACGAATGTAGGCCGCGCCCGACCACACCGAAAACCACGACCACCAGGTGGCGTAGGCCCGGATATTGATGGGGTCGGGCAGGTTGCCGGTTTCGGTGAGGGCCACCAGCTTGCGGCCGCCCACCTGGGTCTGAAAGCCGTTCCAGTCGCTGCTCATGTTGGCAGTGGCTGCCAGGTACAGGTCGGGGCCGGCAATGTCCACGTAGGCATCGCCAGGGTACCAGTCGGTCGTAGGGTTCTGGGTGGTTGAGTAGACCCAAATCAGGTTGTGCAGCTGGTGGTAGTTGGTGAGGCGGCGGTACATCATGCGCCAAAGCGCCTTGTAGGGCGTTGAGCCTTTGGCTCCCCACCAAAACCACGCGCCGGGTGCCTCGTGCAGCGGCCGCCACAGCACCGGAATGCCCGCCCGTTGAAACTTCTTGAGCTGCGAGGCAATCGAGTCGATGTCGCGTACCAGCAGGCCGTAGCGCATACTGGTCGTATCAGCCATCACGGTCTGGATGTTGAAGGTGGTGGCCGTGGTGTAAAAACCTTTCCACCATGGCTCGGCCGTGGTGTTGAGCAGGTCGGCAGGGGCATTCCAGTGCCACATCACGCTCACCACGCCGCGGCCCTGGTCCTGGGCGGCCCACGTCAGAAACCGTTCGGTGTAGCCCGTGGGGTTGGAGCCGTACTGCCGGCGCGAGGGCGAATACTCGATGAGGTCGAAGCAGCCCAGGGCCGGCTCCTTGCCCGTTTTGCGGATGATGTAGCGGATATCGGCCAGCGTATCCTGCGGCTCAGCGTGCTGCCCGGCCAGCACCTTGGTGCCCTGCAAGCTGCGCAGGTAGTTGTGCAGCGCCTTGGTGATAGGTGTGGCCCGGGGGTCGGACAAGGTGGCGGGCACGGCGGCAGGCAGCGCCACGGTGGTGGGCGTCAGCTCCAGGTAATCCACGTTGTAGTAGCCCCAGCCGTTTTTCACGGTAATGGTGTTGCTGCCCGCCGGCAGCAAAAACGTGCCCGCGTCGACCTGGCCATAGTTGCTGCTGTTGCCGGTGAGCATACCAGTGGTGGCCACGCCATTGATGCTCAGCTCGAAGCCTTTGTCGCCGTAGGGCGCGTTGTAGCCAATGCTGATTTTGTAGAGCCCGGCCGGCGCGGTAAACGTCAGCACCACGTTGTCGGCAGCGTTGTCGAAGCCCGTCACGACGCCCGTGCCCGAGTAGCCGGGTGGCGTGGTGGCCACCGTCACGCCCGTGAGCACGCCCGTTTCGGCCTCTACCCGAATGGGGGCGGCCCAGGCCAATGCCGGGGCTAGTAGCAGCAATAGGCCGGCGAGCAGCCGCTGCGGCCAGGCCGCCCGACTGCGGGGCGACCAGGAAAAGTATAACTGTTTCATAAAACTGAAACGTGGGTGGGGAAAGTGAAGCTTATCAAAAGGCGGCGCGGCGGCCGGCCTGGCGTTGCCGGGCCCGCTGGCGGCCAGAACTTACCTGTAAAGAAAGACTACCTAAAACGATTTAGCAAATATATCAAAGAAATTTATTGCTTCGCAATCTTGCAGTTACCTTACGGCGCCGGGCCGGCGGCGGCCTCCGGGCGGGCGGCCCGCAGCGAGGAGGCGCGCACGCACAGCTCGGGGGCCAGCACCACGTGCGGCGGGTGATAGCCGGGGCCGTGCTCCAGGGCTTGCAGCAGCAGGCGCACGGCGGCCTCGCCCATTGGCTCGGCGCGCTGGTTGACGGTGGTCAGGTTCAACTGTTGCAGGCTGGTGAACGGCTCATCGCTGACGCAGGCCAGGGCCAGGTCGTGCGGCACACGCAACCCGGCGGCCTGCGCTACTTCCAATGCCCCGGCGGCCGGGTAGGCCCCGACCGAAAACACCGCGTCGGGAGCAGGGGCCAGCGCCAGCAAGTGGCGCATACCGGCCCGCCCTTCGGCCAGGCTGGGTGCCGCCAGGGCGTACACCCACTCGGGCGGGGCGGGCAGGCCGTGCGCCCGCAGCGCCTGCTGGTAGCCCAGGTAGCGGTTTCGATTGGGGGTAAGGTGCTGGTGCCCGGCCAGGTGCGCAATGCGCTCGCAGCCCTTCTCGATGAGGTGCGTCACGGCCTGGTAAGCCCCGGAAAAATCGTCGAGCACCACAGCCTTGGTTTGCGGTAGGTCGGGCACCCGGTTGAAGAAAACCATGGGCGTGCCCTGCTGGCGCACTTGCTCCAGATGGTGCGTTTCGGCCTGGGTGGTGGTCGAAACCGACAGGATAATACCATCAACCTGCGCCGCGAGCAGCGTGCTGATGCTGCGCTGCTCGCGGCACACGTCTTCGTGCGACTGGCACATGACGACGTGGTAGCCCGCCGCGCTGGCCGCGCGCTCCACGCTCGTCACTACGGCCGGGTAAAAGCCGCCGTTGAGGTGCGGCACTACCAGGCCCAGCGTGCGGCTGCGGCCCCGCCGCAGCGAGGCCGCCAAGCCATTGGGCAGGTAGCTGAGCTGCTCAGCCAGCTGCCGCACCCGCGCCTGCGTGGTCTGGCTGATGTCTTTTTGGCCGGCCAAGGCCCGCGATACCGTGGAAGGCGAGAGCTGCAACTGCTGCGCCAGGTCGGCCAGCGATACTTTTCGCTTGAGAGCTTGCATACGAAAAAGAAAATCAGGGCGCGCCGCCGGCCAGTGCCCCACGCTAGGCCACCAGCCGGCGGCTGCCGCGCAGCCCATACCACAGGATGTAGGCGTAGCACAGCACCGGCAGCAGCAGCGCCAGCCGCAGGCCACCGTGGTCGGCAATAGCCCCGAACAGCAAGGGCACCAGCGCCCCGCCCACGATGGCGGTGCACAGCAGCCCCGAGCCTTCCTCGGTGTGGCGGCCCAGGCCGGCCACGGCCAGCGTGAAGATGGTGGGGTACATCACGGAGTTCATCAGCCCCACGGCCAGCAAACTCCACATGGCTACGGGGCCGGTGGTATTGATGGAAATGAGTACCAGTATCACAGCACCGATGGCATTGAAAGCAAGAATTTTAGCGGGCGAAAACTTATTAAGCAAATACGCGCCCGCGAAGCGGCCTACCATGGCTGCTCCCCAGTAAAAGGCCACCTGGTTGCCGGCTGCCGTGGCGTCGAGGCCCATCACGTTGGGCAGGGCCAGGTAGTTGACAATGTGCGAGCCAATGGCCACCTCGGCCCCCACGTAGGCGAAGATGCCCACCACGCCCAGCGCCAGGTGGCGGTATTGCCAGGCGCTCTGGTGGTGGCTGCCGGTGGTGTCATCGTCGGTCACGTGCGCGATGACGGGCAGGTTGATGCGGCTCAGCACCAGGCTGATAAGCAGCAGCATCCCCCCGATAACGAGGTAGGGCAGCTGCACGGCGCTCACATCAATGGCTGCGGCCGAAGTAGCATTGCTGAGCTTAGGCAACCGACTCAAAATGAGCGCGCTGCCCAGCAGCGGAGCCAGCGTGGTACCCAGCGAGTTGAACGCCTGCGTGAGCGACAGCCGCGACGAGGCCGACTCGGGCGGCCCCAAAATAGCCACGTAGGGGTTGGCCGCTACTTGCAGCAGCGTGATGCCCGAAGCCAGCACAAACAGTGCCCCCAGAAACAGCCCGTAGGCCCGCTGCGCGGCGGCCGGGTAAAACAAAAACGCGCCAATGGCCGCCACCACGAAGCCCAGCAGCATGCCCTTTTTGTAGCCCAGGCGCGCCACCAGCTTGCCGGCCGGAATGCTCATCAGGAAATAAGCCCCAAAAAAGCACAGATTGATAAGATTGGCCTGCGAGTAAGAAAGCTGAAAAATGGCCTTAAGGTAGGGAATCAAAATGTCGTTGAGACAGGTGATGAATCCCCACAAAAAGAATAGGGTGGTAACGGCGGCCAGCGCCGAGGTGTAGCGCGGCGCGGGGCCGGCGGCCGGCGCGGCAGGAGAAGACCGGCTGAGGGTGGGAGCGGGAGCAGTCATAGCGGATTAAAGGAAATGAAGTTGCTGAGAGATGACTGAAATACGGGGGCGGCTATCGCCCGCCCGTAGTCTTGCTAGTGGGCGCGCCAGCCTGGGCGGTGGTCCCCGCGTAGCGGAAGCGCACCTTTTGGTCACCCACGCGCAGGATAAAGAAACCGTCTTCGAGCAGGCGGCGGCCGTCGGGGCCGGGGTAGCTCAAGGACTTTTGCGGCTCAATAACGAAGGTCAGTTCGCGGGTCTGGCCGGGCTGGAAGTCCTGCTTTTCGAAGTGCTTGAGCAGGCGCACGGGGCGCGTGATGCGGCCCACTTCGTCGGTGAGGTACCAGAGCACGGCCTCTTTGCCGGCCTTCGGGCCGGCGTTGGTGACGCGCACGGTGGCCCGCACCGCGCCCGCGCCGGTCAGCACTGAGTCGCTGAGCGCGAGGTTGCTATAGCGGAATGTGGTATAGCTCAGGCCCGTGCCGTACTCGGTGAGCATGGTGCTCTTGGCTTTATTGCCCCGGTTTTCGAAGCCTACGCCAAAGTCGCTCAGCTCCAGGCTGTTTTCGTTGTTGTCGTGGTGGTAGTTGGCCACGTGGCCGGCCGCCTGCGGGTAGGTGAAGGGCAGCCGACCGCTGGGGTTGGTTTTGCCACTGAGCACCTCCGCAAGGGCTTGCCCGCCCTCGAAGCCCGGCAGCCCGGCCCACACGATGGCGGGCGAGCCCTCGGCCACCGGCCGAATGATGGTGGGCCGCCCGCCAATGACGACAAGCACCGTGGGTTTGCCTGCCGCCTGCGCGGCGCGCACCAGCGCCTGCTGGTCGGCGGGCAACGTCAGGTCGTCGATGTTGCCCAGGCCCTCGGCGTAGGGGCGCTCGCCCAGGGCCAGCACGACGGCATCGGCGCGGCGGGCGGCAGCCGTGATGGCCGCCGCTTGGGGATGGCCGGCGGCGTTGAGGTAGGGCACGGTTTCGACCTGCGCGCCGGGGTATTCGCGCTTCAGCGCAACCAGCAGCGACAGCGCGTTGGCGGGGTACTGGCTTTCGGCGCGGCCCTGCCAGGCCAGCGTCCAGCCGCCCGAGAGGTTGGCCTTGGAGTCGGCCGAGGGGCCGACTACCAGCAGGCGCTTGACCCCGGCCGGGGCCAGCGGCAGGGTATTCCGCTCATTCTTCAGCAGCACAATAGACTCACGGGCGGCGTCCAGGGCGTGCTGCCGGTGCTCGGGCGCGCCAATGCGGCTGAGGCGGTCGGCGCGCGGCATGGGATTGTCAAACATGCCCAGCTCGTCCTTCATTTGCAGCACGCGGCCCGCCGAGAGGTCGATGCGCTCCTTGCTCAGGCGGCCTTCCTGCACCAGCTCCTTCACGATGCGGCAGAAGTTGGTGTTGTAGGGCGTCATGGCCATGTCGATGCCCGCGTCGATGCACCGGAAGGTGGCTTCCTTCTCGTTGGGTTCGGTTTTTTGCACCGTCACTAGGCGCAGAATGTCCTGCCAGTCGGTCACGGCCACGCCCTTGAAGCCCATTTGGGTGCGCAGCAAATCGGTCAGAATCCGGCGCGAGGAGTGCACCGGCTCGCCGTTGATTTCGCCGCTGTTCACCATCACCGACTTGATGCCCGCATCAACGGCCGCCTGAAACGAGGGCCGGAAAAACTCCTGCAAGCGCTGGTCCGGGATGAGCGCGTTGGTACGGTCCCAGCCGTTGCGCGGGTCGGAATAACCCAGAAAGTGCTTGGCGCAGGCGGCCACCTTGTAGGGCAAAATGTCCTTATTGTTCTGCAATTCCGTGACGTAAGCTGCGCCCAGCTCCGAGGCCACCAGTGGGTCTTCGCCGTAGGTTTCGTAGAAGCGCGGCCAGTACACGTTCAGCCCTAAATCGAGCACCGGCGCAAACACCCAGATGTGCCCCAAATCGGCCGATTCCATGACCGTGGCGCGGGCCTCTTGGCGGGCAAACTCGGTATTGAAAGTGGCTCCCAGGTTGATGTTGTGCGGAAAAATAGCCGCCCCGCTCACGTAGCTCGCCCCATGCATGTGGTCGATGCCATAGATGATGGGGATATGCAGCCGCGACTCGCGCAGGGCGATGCGCTGCAACGCTCCCAGCGTACGCACCCACTGCGCGGGCGGCACCGCCTCGCCATTCAAAAACGAGCCCACGCCATACTCGCGAATGAACGGCACCAGCTTGGCCGAGTCGAGGCTCACGTCCTTCTGCTCGCCGGTGTGGTTGATGGCCGCGTTGGTAATCTGGGTCATCTGCCCGATTTTCTCTTCCAGCGTCATTTCGCGCAGCAGCTTGGCCACGCGCGGGCTCCACTGCGGGGCAGCGGGCATAGGCGAGATGGGCGCTGCGTTGCTGAGGGGCGTAGGGGCGGCAGTGGTGGCAGCCGGGCGCTGGCAGGTGGTTAGTAGCGCTGCCGCGCCAAAGAGGGCAGCTACGGTGCGGCGGCTAAAGCTTAGACGTACTGAATGGTAGGCGAGACGACTAGTAGTGCGTTGGGCGGGCATTAGGGAAGTAGCGAAAGGCTAATAAGATGGGAATCCAGGTGTTGTGCTGAGCGTAGCAAAGGGTCTTTTCTAGCGTGGGGGCCGGGGGTAAGGCCAACACGTTAGGGCCGCATAAGCCTAAAACGCATCCACCAGCGTGCGCACGACTAGGCGCTTGCGCAGCTCGGCCAGCGAAGAGGACCCCTCACTTTTGAAAGTCAAGGTTTTGGTTTGGCCGGGCAGCAGGTCGAAGAAGTTGTCTTCGAAGAAGCCATTGCCCTCGTTCAGCGACAGGTGCACCTCGCGGGCCAGCACGTTGCTCTTGAGCGTCACCTGGTACGTGCTGTCGGTGGCGGGCTGCCAGGTGGCGGCAATGGCGGCCTTGGGCAGCGCCATTTCCTTGGGCAGGGCAAAGTAGTGGGTGTTGGTCGAGAGCACTTGGCCGGCGGCCGTCAGCTCGCAGCTCAGCACTACTTTTTTCGCGTCGTGGCCTTTGAGCAGCGTGGCCTTCGGGAGGTCGAGGTACACTTTGCTGGTCAGCGGCTCTACTTGCAGGGGGGTGGCTTTTTGGTACAGCACCTTGCCCGTGAGGTCGAGCAGGCGCACCTGCAAATTGGCCGCCAGGGCGCTGGTGCGGTCCGACACAACGTAGAAACGCACGTTTTCGCCCTCCTCGTGGGGGCTCACCAGCACTGGGGCGTAGAAGCGCTTGGCGTAGTACTGCAAGGCTTTCCAGCGGCCGTAGTAGTCGATGCTCGACCATGAGGCCACGCCCCAGCAGTCGTCGAGCTGCCAGTACATCGAGCCCATGGTGCGGGGCCGGTTGCGGCGCAAGTGCTCGGCACTCAGCTTGATGGCCTGCGCTTGCAGCACCTGGCTCACGTAGAGAAACGACGCGAAATCCTTAGGCTCCTTATAATCGCGCAGCAGGTAGTCTTTCAGGCGGGGGTTACCCACGGCGCTGCGCTGGTGCTCCTTCATCACGGGCGAGGCGATGTCGTGGTCGGCAGGCACCGTGAACTGCGCCACCGATTTCAGCTCGGGAAACGACTGGAAGCCGTATTCGCTCATGAAGCGCGGCACCTGCTTTTCGTAGTCGGAGATGGGGGCCGTGCCGCCCCACACGTCCCAGTAGTGCATGTCGCCGGTGGTTTGCGAACCGGCCATATCCTCAAAATCTGACGAGGGGCTCGACGACACGTAGGGTCGGCTGGGGTCTTCCTGTTTGAGAACGGTCGGAATCAGGTCGCGGTAGAGTTTGAGGTAGTTGCTCCACACTTCGAGCTTGTGGTTGCCCATTTTTTCGGGCACGCCCCACTGCTGCCAGGCCACCTCGTTCTCGTTGTTGCCCACCCAGATGGCAATGCTGGGGTGGTCGCGCAGGCGGCGCACCTGGTAAGTCAGCTCCTCGCGCACGTTGGTGTTAAACGCCTCGTCGCCGGGATAAAACGAGCAGGCAAACAGGAAGTCCTGCCACACGAGCAGGCCCATCTCGTCGCAGGTGTCGTAGAAATACTGGTTTTCGTAGATGCCGCCGCCCCACACGCGCACCATGTTCATGTTGCAGTCCTTGGCGGCCTGCAACAGCTTATGGTAGCGCGGGTTAGTTACGCGGGTCTGGAAAATGTCGGCCGGAATCCAGTTTACGCCCTTGGCGAAAATCGGGATGCCGTTCACCACAAACTCAAACGATTTGCCGTAGGCGTCCTTCTCACGGCGCAGCTGCAAGGTGCGCAGACCGATGCGGGTGCGGGCGTCGTCGAGCGGCTGGCCGTTTTGCAGCAGATGCGCTTTAAAGGTGTAGAGCGGCTGCGCGCCGTATCCGGCCGGGTACCACAGCTGCGGGTTGGTCAGGCGCAGGTCGGCAGCTACGTCGTGGTGGCCGGGCTGCAAGGTCACGGCCTGCTCCTGGCGGGGGCCAGGCTGGCCGTCGGGGCCGGTGGTTTCGAGCACCAGCGTGGCCGGGCCGCTGGCGGCGGTGGCCCCGTCGTAGGCCACCACCAAGCTCAGCTGGGCCGCCTGCGGGCTCAGCTGGCGCTGCACTACGTGAAAATCAGTAATTTTGGCCGCGTCCCAGGTCTCCAGCTGCACTGGCTGCCAGATGCCCGCCCCCACGAAGCGCGGCCCCCAGTCCCAGCCGTAGTGGTAGGGCGCCTTGCGGGTGTAGGGGCTCAGCACCGGGCCTTTATCGCCGACGTAGCCCATGGCCTGCTCATCGTTGATGGCGAACAGGTTGTAGGCGTATTTCTTCGGCAAATCGGCCACCTCGTTCAGCGGCGAGCGGAAATGGATGCTCAGGCGGTTGGCCCCGGCCTTGAGCAGCGGCTTCACCTCGGCGCGCCATTCCCGAAACATGTTGTCGGTGTGCAGGATGGCCTGGCCGTTGAGCATCACGTCGGCGTAGGTGTCCAGGCCCTTGAACACCAGCTCCAGGTGCTGGCGATGCAAGGCGGCGGGCGCTACCTCAAAGGAAGTTTCGTAGTCCCAGTCAGTCTTGCCAATCCACTGCTGCTTCAGCTCGTTGTCGCGGTAGAGCGGGTCTTCAATTTGCTTGCTGGCCAGCAGGTCGGTGTGCACGCAGCCGGGCACCGTGGCGGCGGCCCAGTTGGCTTTGCCGGTCTGGTGAAAGCGCCAGCCGGTGAGTATCGGCTGCACGGTTTTGCCGCCCGTAGCGCGGGTGGCGGCGGGCACTGCCTGGGCCGCGGCGGGCAGCGTGGTAGCGAGGGGCAGCCCGCCAAGCAGCAGCAGGCTCAGCACTGGCAAAAAGCGCGGGGGGTGGGGAAAAGTTGGCAACGGCGAGTGGGAACGTTTGGGGAAAGGCGAATGAATTTAAAGCAAACATAAAACTTATTTTGCCTTCGCTAAAAGGTTTTAGCTAATTTGCGGATAAATAATAGCGGACCTTTTGCCAGGCTGTCGCCCTTAGCTGGCGCGCCAACTACGGCCAACCTATAGCATAAAGCCAAAAAAACGCCGATATTTGCTAGCTAATAGGTTTTAGCAGAATTTTAGCCGTGGAATATCGAGCAGTGGCTAAAGTAATATTTTAAGGGAGCTTAGTTGTGCTAATTTTCTGATGCGTCCGACCAGTAAGCAAAAGTTGATAGCGGCCTTGCTGGCCGCCGGCCTGAGTAGCAGCCTGGGTGCCCAGGCCACGGTGCGGCTGCCCGCGCTGGTGGGCAGCCACATGGTGTTGCAGCGCGGGCAGCCGGTGCCGGTGTGGGGCTGGGCTGCGCCGGGCGAGCAGGTGGTAGTTTCCTTCCTGGGCCACGATTATCCCGCCACGCCCGATGCCACGGGCCGCTGGCAGGCCACGCTACCCGCCCTGCCCGCCGGCGGGCCGTACACGCTGGTGGTGGAAGGCCAGAATACCATCACCCTCGACGACGTGCTGGTGGGCGACGTGTGGCTGGCCTCGGGGCAGTCGAACATGGAACTGCCGCTGCGCGACCCCCACGCGCCCGCCCCCGGCGCTTACCCCCTGATTCTGAACGCCGAGCAGGAAGTGGCCATGGCTAACTTCCCGCAAATCCGGCAGTTTACGGTGAAGAAGGTGGTGGCCTACCAGCCGCAAACCGAAGGTGAAGGCTCCGGTTGGCAGGTGGGCAGCCCGGCCACGGCGAGCGGCTTTTCGGCCGTGGGCTACTTCTTCGCCCGCGACCTTTACCAGCGCTACCGCGTGCCCATTGGCCTCATCAGCAGCCCCTGGGGCGGCACCCCGGCCGAAGCCTGGGTAAGCCCCGAGGCCCTGCGCCAGCTGCCCGATTTTCAGGCCCCAGTGGCGTCCCTGGCCACGCGCCCCGCCCGGCCGGATACGCTGGCAAAGGACGCCCAAAACACGCCCACCGTGCTCTACAACGGCATGATTGCGCCCTTGCAGCCCTACGCCCTCAAGGGCATTATCTGGTACCAGGGCGAAAGCAACGTGGGCCGGGGCGCGCAGTACCGCACCTTGTTTCCGGCCCTCATCCGCGACTGGCGCACGCGCTGGGGCCGCGAGCTGCCGTTCATTTTTGTGCAGCTCGCCAACTTCACCAAAGCCCTACCGCTGCCCGGCCCCTCGGCCTGGGCCGAGCTGCGCGAAGCCCAGGCCAGCGCCCTGGCGCTGCCCGGCACCGGCATGGCCGTGGCCCTCGACCTGGGCGACCCCGACGACATTCACCCCGCCAACAAGCAGGACGTGGGCCACCGCCTGGCCCTGGCCGCCCGCCAGGTGGCCTACGGCGATAAAAAGGTGCTGGCCGCTGGCCCTACCTACCAAAGCATGCAGGTGATCGGTGGCCAGATACAACTGAAATTCAGCCATGTAGGAAAAGGGCTGCAATTGAAAAGCGGCACCACTACCCTCGCCGGCTTTGCCGTGGCCGGGGCCGATGGGCAGTTTCACTGGGCGGCGGCCACCCTGGCCGGCCGCGACGAGGTGGTGCTCACTTGCGCCGCCGTGCCCGCGCCCGTAGCCGTGCGCTACGCCTGGGCCGACAACCCGCTCGGCAACCTCTACAACAGCGCCAGCCTGCCCGCCACTCCCTTCCGCACCGATGCACCAGCGGGCCAGCCCTAAAAGGGCTTTTTGATACGTCACCTCTTTTCCCACCCTTATGAAACACGATTTCCTCCGCTTACGCTTGGCCGCGCCGATTGCCTAGCGCCCGCCCCGGCAGCCGCTAGGCTTTCCCCTCCATGGCTAGCTGGCGCTGGCTGTCCTAGCGCGTAGTATCACCCCCTAAAAGCTACTATCAGCCAGCTACTTCCATCTCATTTCTTACCCCCACGAGCGGTTGGCCCACGCGGCAGCCCTCTTATTTCTCTATGCAACGTGGCAGCTTTTAATCCTTACCAGAACCTGTGGGGCCTCGACCTGGGCGGCACCAAAATCGAGGGCGTTATTTTGAAATCGGCGCAGGAGCCGGAGGTGCTGTTTCGCCACCGGGTGCCCACCGGGGCCACCCTAGGCTACGCCCACATTCTAGGCCAGGTAGCGCAGCTGGTGCAGCACCTTGAATACGCGGCCGGCTACCGGGCAGCGGCGGTGGGCATCGGCACGCCCGGCACCACCGTGCCCAAAACGGGCCTGATGAAAAACTGCAACGCCACGGTACTAAATGGCCAGCCCGTGCGCGCCGATTTGGAGCAGTTGCTGGGTATGCGCGTGGTCATGGCCAACGACGCTAACTGCTTTGCCCTGGCCGAAACCCGGCTGGGCGTGGTGCAGCAGCAGTTTCCCGAAGCCAAGGTGGTGTTCGGCATCATCCTGGGCACGGGCGTGGGCGGCGGGCTGGTAGTGAATGGCGAAATCATCGGCGGCTACCACGGCATTGCCGGCGAGTGGGGCCACAATTATCTGAGCGAAGCCGAGGGCGAGCCCTGCTTCTGCGGCAAAACCGGCTGCAACGAGAGCATTTTGGCCGGCCCGGCGCTGGAGCGCTAC
>JAKONR010000211.1 GCA_022701825.1 Hymenobacteraceae bacterium
CCCCGAAACCGAGGAGCTGGTGCAGCTGGCTGCCCGCGCCAACGCCACCCGGCCCGGCCTGACGGTGCTCGACATGGGTACCGGCAGCGGCTGCCTGGCCCTAGGGCTGGCCCGCGCCCTACCCAGCCCGGCGCGAGTGCTGGCCGTCGATATTTCGGCGGCGGCGCTGGCCGTGGCCCGGCGCAATGCCGCCCGCTACGCACCGGCCGCAGAGTTTCAGCAGCTTGATATTCTGGCCACTACACCTAGCATCGCGCCCGGCACGCTCGACGTGCTGGTGAGCAACCCGCCCTACGTGCGCGCCAGCGAGCGGGCCGCAATGCGCGACAACGTGCTGGCCTGGGAGCCCGAAACCGCCCTTTTCGTGCCCGACGCCGACCCGCTGCTTTTCTATAAACGCCTGGCCGAGCTGGCGCAGGTTCTTTTGAAGCCGGGCGGCGCGGTGTACCTCGAAATAAACGAGGCCCTCGGGGCCGAAACGGCGGCCCTGTTTCCGGCAGCCGACTTTGCGGCGGTGCGGGTGATGAACGACTTTTTTGGGCGGGCGCGGTTTGTGCGGGCTACCAGGGCGTAATTTCTCGCAGAGGTCCGCCGAGGTTTTCGCAGAGGTAGGCAGCGGCTCGTTTGGCAAGCTCTGCTACCCGCTGCGCAAAAGCTCGGCGGGCCTGCGCGGGAAACCTAAAAAATCTATTCCAGCGTCACGCGGGCCGTTACGGCGGCTTCGCCGGCTGGCTGCACGCTCAGCAGGTAGGTACCCGCCGCCAGGCCAATGGTCGAAACTTTGGTGGTGAGGCCCGTGAAGAGGCTGCTCGCTACTGTTTGGCCCAGCAGGTTGCGCAGGGTGTACGTGGCCGAGGGCGTGGCTTTGGCCATCACCACCTCAAGGCCCAGGCCGGTAGCCACGGGGTTGGGGTACACCGAGAATACGGTAGCCGCCGTTTCCGACTTGGTGCCCGTGACGGTGGTATAAAAATTACCGCCGTAGTCGCGCGCCCGGTCGCGCCAGATGCTGTGGTAGTGGATGTTGCTGCGAAACACGACCCCGGTCTGGCACACAAACTCTATCCACACGTTGGGGCCGTCGATGCGCACGTAGTCGGCATTGGTGGTGAGGTTGCCGGTGCCCGAGTACGCAATGTAGGTGTTGGCCAGCTGCGACTGGTAGTAATTGAGCAGCTGCGCCGAAGTGGCGTCGTCGGCATCCTGCACCCAAGGGGCCATGGCGGCCATCACCAGGGCTTGCTGGGCGCTGGTGAGCTGGCTGCATGGCACACCTACCTTGGTGGTGGGGTACGTAGTGCTGCTGCCCTCCACGGTGTTTGGGCCCAGCAGCACATCGCTGAACGTCTGGGTCAGCTTGGCGGTAGCTTTCTGGGCGGTAGTCAGGCCATTGAGCATGGCTAGCATGGCCGATTGCTCGCTGCCCATCGGTGTGACGGTGGTGCCAGTAGGAAAGATGTTCGCGTTAGCCGTCACGAAGCTCAGCGGCTCGACGCCCTCAAACTTGGGCGTGGCCCCGGTGACGTAGCCGCCGCCAAACGTGATGTTGGTAGCCAGGTGGTGGCCGCCAAACTGGAGCATCCAGGTGCCCGTGGTGCTGGGCGTACCCAAAAAGGCGATAAAATAGAGTCCCGCGCTGTAGCCCGAGCCTCCGCCATTGGTATTGAGGTAGTCGTCGGCGGCCCGAATCTGCTGAATTTCCTGGTAACCCTCGTTGCTGGCCGTGCCGGTGGCGGCCTGTACCACGGCCATCGCCAGGTTCTGCTGCGCCGTCGTCAGGTTACTGAGCTGCAAGCCGATGCGGCACTGCGCGCCGCAGGGCAGGTTCGACCACTTGGCCACGTTGGTGGTGTTGAAGGTCTGGAGCAGCGTAGTTTGCTGGGCCGTGGTGAGGCTGGCGATGAAGGCATTGGCGGCCGTGACTACGTCGGTGACGGCGGTCGTTTTGGCCACCTTTTGGGTGCCCTTCAGCGCCGCCGGCCGCCCGAAGGACTGTGCTGCCGGGGCCGAGGGCGAAGCGGCTTTTTGCGTGAAGGCCGTCAGGGCCAGCGCCGCCGCCGCCGAGGCGAAGCAAGTAGCGATTTTCATAAGAAACAACGAGTGGTGAATGAATAAAACGCTGGTAACGCGCTAGTACCTCGCACCTTGCGAGACTAGAATCTACGGCAAGATGGGGGCCCAAGCACCTCTTTGCAGGCCTAAATAGGCCAATGGGGAAAAGTTATCGACGGTTTGGCCGGCCTGGACGCGTTAACCAGCACGCTAAGCCACGGACTAGCGGATGAAACCCACTGCCCGGCCTACGCCGGGCGGGGGCGCGTGCGCCAGCAGGCGAGCACCGTGCCCACCGCCAGCGCGCCCAGCAGCCCCGGCGCGTAGGGCACCGCCTGCGCCAGCAGCGCGGCGAGCGCGTTGGGCTGGCCGCTCAGGCGCTCGGCCAGCCAGGCCAGGGCGGCCACGCCGGCCAGCGCCGCCCCGCTCACGCGCACGGCCGGGTAGGCGGGGGTGCGGCTCAGCAGCAGCAGCCACGGCACGGTAAGCCCAACCACGCACAACTGCATGAGCTCGATGCCCAGGTTGAAGCCCAAAATACTGAGGCCCAAGCGCCCGGCATCGAGGTGCAGGCCGGCCAGGGTGCCGGCAAAGGCCAGCCCGTGCACCAGCCCAAAACCCGCCGCCACCCACGCCTCGCGCCCCGCAAACAGTGGCCGCCAGGCGTGCGCCGCCGACACCAGAATCGACGCCGCAATAAGCACCTCCACCGGCTGGCCCGGCAGCCGCACCCAGCCCAGCGCGCCCAGCAGCAGCGTTAGCGAATGGCCTATGGTAAAGGCCGTTACAATCCGTAGCAGCCGCCCCGCGCTGTAGCGCACCCCGCCAAACCCACCCCAGCGCCCCGCCCGCACCAGCAGCGGCGCGGGCAGCAGCAGCCCCAGCAAAAACAGCAGGTGGTCGGTGCCCTCGGCGATGTGGCGCAGGCCCAAGCTTACCATGCTGCGAAAGCCCTGCCACAGGCTGCCGGCCGCCGGCTCGACATAAAGTGGGGCAATGGAATTATCGCGCGGATTGAGCCGAATGACGCCCACCTCGACCGGGTGCCCGGCCCGCACGCCCGTGTCCCAGTCCTGGCCGATGGCCACCAGCGCCGCGTGCGTAACCACTTGGTGCATAATCACATCATAATGCAGCACGAAAGCCCGGCGGCTGGCCCCGGCCGGTGGCCGCAGCCACAGGCGGGCCACCAGCTCCTGGTAGGGGCCGGTATCGGTTTGCTCGGCGGCGCTCACCCACAAGTCGCTCACTGCCACGGACCAGGGCTGGCCCTGGTAGCTGGTGGGCTGCACGTGCGCCCGCAGGTAGGCGCGCAGCGCCGGCCCCAGGCGGGCTACCAGCGTGGCCGGGTTGGTCAGCACATCAACCTCTTGGCCCAGCGCCAGTTGTAGCTCGCCTAGCGGCAGCTGCACCTCGGCGGCCACGCCGGTAGCTTGCAGGCTCAGCAGCACCCGCGAGGTGGGCATGGGGTGCGCCAGCGCCGCCGGGCCCGCCAGCCAAAACAACGCCCCAAGCACCCACCGCCAATACTTTTTTAGTAAGCTAACCGCCATATTATTAACCCTATACCAAACTGCTTCGCCGCTCGGATAATTAAGAATATGAAGTACGGGCCGACTCGGGGTTTTGGCCGCAGCTAATCGCCGAATAGGGGCCTGGGCTAGACTGTTTGGCCGCGGCGCCAGCTACAGCCGCTTCAGGCCGGCCAGCGCTTGCGCATCGCCGGGGCGGATGAGCAGCACCTTGTTATAGAGCGCCCGCGCCTCGGCTTTTTTGCCCAGGCTGAGGTAGGTGTAAGCCAGCGAGAGGTTGGTGTCGTAGTCGAACGGGTAGAGGTTGACTACCTTCTCGAAGTAGCGGGCGGCTTTATCGTACTGCTTGCGATTCAGGTAAATAACTCCAACCCAGTAGTTGGCCTGGGTATTTTGTGGGTCTACTTGCAGGATGGCCGTGTAAAGGCCCAGCATCCGCTCAATCTGGCCCAGGGCGTTGAGCGGCTTTATCAGGCCAAACTTGGGCTCGATGGCGTAGGGCCGCTGGTCGATGGCTTTCTGGTAATAAACCACCGACGACGTGTAGTTTTTGGCCAGGAAATACAGCCAGCCCAGCCGCAGATTTTGCTCATACAGGTTGGCGTAGCCAGTCTTCAGCGCCCCGATGGCGTCGTCGTAGTTGGCCTTGGCTTCGGCGGCGTAGCTGGCCGCGAAGGCGCCCGAAAGCCCGTCCTGCGCCCGCGCCCCGGCCGGGGCCAGGCACAGCAGCGCGGCGGCGACGAAAGCGGGCTTTACCAATTCCATGCGAGACTAGCGGAGTAAGAATGAAGCGTGTAGACTTGGTTAATGAACGTGATGCGACGCTGCTCGGCACTGTATACCAGCCGCAGCCGCACGCGCCGGGCCGGCAAGATAAGTAGGCTGGCGGCGGCGCGGCGGCCCAGCGGGTCGAGCAGGTTGTAGATGTAAGTGCCGTCGGCCTCGGCCAAAACGGGCACCGTGCCCGCGCTGCCCCAGGCCTCGGCCCACAGCCAGGGGCGCAGCCGGCCGCCCACGCCAAGCAGGCCATTGGGGTAGCCGCGGCCGGCCGAATGCACTACGCTGCCCCGCCCGAAGCCGTAGAGCCGCAGGTTGCCGAGTGGGTACACCGTCAGGCGCACATCGGCCTGCGTGCGCGCCGTGTCGGTGACGGTACCCGCGTACAGGCCCGCCTGCGCCACCCACGCCGGCCGGGCGTAGGCCAGGGCCAGGTAGCCCAGGTGGTTGCTGCCCAAGTACCTGGTCAGGTAGTCGTAGCCGATTTTCGCTTGCCAGCGCGGGGCCAGCTGCCCGGTCAGCAGCGCCTGGTATTGGCCCTGGCTGATGCGTTGGTTTTCGACCGTGCCGGGGCCACGAAAGGCAGGCAGCTCCACCACTTGGCCGTAGTAGCTCAGGCTTTGCAGCAGGCTCAGGCGCGGGCCCAGGCGGCTGCTGGCGCCCAGCCGCTGGTAGAAGCCGGTGCCGCGCCGGGGCTCGGTGGTGGCTTGCACCGAGCTTTCGACCTCTACCTGCGCCAGCGCCTGGGCCTGCGGCAGGCCCAGCGCGCGGCGCGTTTCGGGCGCGAGCCCGCCTGCCAGCAGGGCAGCCGCCCCGGGCTGGTTGAGGGCCAGGTAGGCGCTGGCCAGCCCGGCGCGGGCGTCGTCGTCGAGGGGGTTTTGGCGCAGGGCCGGGCCGTAGTAGCGCAGGGCGGCGGCCGGGTGGTCGGTGGCCAGGGCGCCCGCCCCGAGGCGGCGGCGCAGGGCCGGGTAGTCGGCCCCCAGCGCCAGCGCGGCGCGGCCCACCGAGTCGAGCGCACGGTAGCGCTGCTGGGCTAGCAGGGCCTGGGTGAGGCTGTCGGTGTAGGGGTAATTGAGGAGTTGCTGGGCCTGGGCCTGGGCGGGGCGGGCGGCGAGTAGGAATAGTAGGAGTAACCAGCCCAGCGGGTGAACCTCACCCCCCGGCCCCCTCTCCTGCGGAGAGGGGGAGCCTGACGATAATGTACGTTCTCTCGCGGTCGGCTCCCCCTCTACCCAGGAGAAGGGGCCGGAGGGTAAGGTCCCCGCGCTGGGCTGTCTTAAGAGCTTCCATAACCACTTCATACCCCGCCCTCCCCCAAAACCAGCCGCACCTCCCGCCGCCCCTGCCGCACCACCAGCCCCGCCAGCGCCCCCTCGGCAAACGTCAACTCTGCCGTTTGCAGCACCCGCTCGCGGCCCAGCGCGGCTACCACACTGCGGCTGCGCAGCCGCAGGCGGCGCCCGGCGGGGCCAGGCGCGCCATCGGGCCAGCTTACTTCATACCAGGGTTTTACGAATTGAAAAAACGGCGCCACCGCATCCTGCGCCCAGCCCAGCCAGGGGCTACGCACCACCGTGAGCGGCAGCGGCACCGCCGCCGGCTGCGGCAGGTGCAGCAGCGGCAGCCGGTAGGCGGCCAGGTAAAACAGGTAGAGCCACGACGCCCGCGCCCCGTAAAAGGCCGTGAAGCGCAGCAGCACCTCATCCTGCTCGAAATAGGCCACGGCCCCGGTTTGCGCGCAGCGCAGGTAGCGCGCATTGTAGGCATCGGTGAACACCTCCCAGTGCTGGGCTTCGGCGGCGGGCGCGGCGGCGGGGCGCACGGCCAGGCGGCGGCCGGGCGGCAGGTGCAGCGCCTGGCGCAGCAGCGGCAGCGGGGCGGGCGGGCGCACGGTGGCTCCGGGCGGCGGCACGGCGTTCACGCGCAGCTGCTCGCGGCTAGTTTGGGGCGGGGCGCAGGGGCAGGCGGTAGCATTTAATTCGGTTTCTAAGAAATAAGCTACCGGATGGGCCAGCGTGGGCGAGCCGATGGCCGGCGTGGCCTGCACCTGAAAGTGCAGATGCGGCTCGGGCGAGCGGCCCGAGCTGCCGCAGGCGGCCAGCACGTCGCCGCGCCGCACCTGGTCGCCGGGGCGCACGCGCACCGAGTGCGCCCGCAGGTGCGAGAGCTGCGAAAACAGGCCGGGCGCGTGACGCAGCACCACGGTATTGCCCCAGTTTTGGCGCAGGTTTACTTCGCCAATGGCGTTGTCGGGCACGTTTTGCACCACTTCTTCCACCACACCGTCGGCGGGCGCCAGCACGGGCTTATTGAAGCAGTAGTAGTCGCTGAGGCTGTGGCCGGGGCCGTGGTAGGTGTGGCCCTCGGCATCGGCAATGGCAAAATCGAGCGCCTGCCCCCACGCGCCCTGGTGCGTGGGGCCACCCCCAAAATAGCCCTGCGTGCAGCGCCACGCCCCCAAAAAAGGCAGCGCCAGCGGTACCGCGCCGGGCCGCGCCGGCTGGTCGCGCTGGGCCAGCTGGGCGTAGAGGTTGGCCTCGGGCGAATAGCGCTGCACGGGCACCAGCACCAGCCAGCGGCCAGCTTTTTCGCGCAGCAGTAGCACGTACAAAAACAACAGCGACGTGAGGCAAAACGGCAGCGACAGCCCCGGCAGCCCGGCCCGGCCCAGCAGCGGCCCCAGCCCGCCCAGCAGCACCGCCGTAATGGGCAGGCTCAGCAGCGCCCAGCCGTAGCCGGCCGCCGAGGGCACCACAAACACGCCGCCCACCGCCACGGCCGCCACTATGTAGTTGGCCCCCAGGTTGTAGGCCTCGGGCGCAGCGCCCGCGCCGCCCGCCAGCCCGTGCAGCGCCCACGCCCCGCCAAAGGCCAGCGCCGCCAGCGAAAACGCGATGCGCGAGTGCCACAGCAGCCCCGCCGCCACCAGCAGCCCGACCCAGGCGCTGTCTTGCAGCACCACCGCGCTCAGGGCGCGCAGGTAGGTGGCCAGCAGCGGCGGCCAGGGGTAGTCGTGCGCCCAACTGGCCACGGCCACCAGCCGCGGGCCGCCCACGGCGTACAGGTCATTGAGCCAGTAGATGCCGGTGTCGGCCGGGGCTAGTGCCGGCCAGCCGGGGGCACCCAGCAGCAATAGCCACATCGGGAGCACGAAGGGCAGCGACAAAAACGGCAGCCCGCGCCCGCCCAGCCAGCCGCCCAGCGCCACGCTCAGCAGCAGCGCCAGCCCCGCGCCCACCGCCACCAGCCCCGCCAGCGCCCAGCCCGGCGCCAGAAACAGCGGCAGCGCCAGCCCCACCAGCAAGGCGTTGAAGCTGTACGCGCCCAGGTCGGTGTAGTCGCGCCGGAAGCCGCCCAACCGCGCCCCAGCCACCGCCAGCGTAGCCGCACCTAGCCCCGCCGCGCCCGCCCACGGCCGCCCCAGGCTGGCCAACAGTAGCAGCCCCGCCAGCCCCCAGTGCTGCGAGAAAAACAGCATACTATAGCTGTGCAGAATGGCGCGGAGGAAAGCGGGCATACTTATTCTTTTGTCATTGCGAGGAGGAACGACGAAGCAATCTTTCCTACTTGCCTTGCAGACGTTGGCTAACGATATAAGGAAGGATTGCTTCGTCGTTCCTCCTCGCAATGACATACGGGTTTGGTATGCCAACTATTCATTACACTCAGCTATCCAAATGCCCCGGCACGTACTCCAATTGCTGCAAATAAGCCAGCGTTTCGGCCTCCCGAATAACGTGCGGCTGGCCCTGCAAGTCGAGCAGTACCACGTTGGGCCGCGGCGTGATAAACTGCTGCCACTGACTCATATTATAGGCGCCCACGCGGTGTACCACTACCTGGTCGCCGGCCGTGAGCAGGGGTAGCGCAATGCTTTCGCGCACCACATCGATGTTCATGCAGAGTGGGCCGTAGAGCACGGTGGGCTCAGTCTGGTCGGAGAAAGTACCCACGGGGCTGATGTGGTGGTCGTACCAGTAGGAGGTGAACAGCAGATTCACGCCGAAATCAAGCACGGTGGCGCGGCGGCCATCGGCTAGGCGCTTGGTGGCCAGCACGGTGCCCAGCAGGTAGCCCGCCTCATCGACCAGCGCCCGGCCCGCCTCCAGCACCAGCAGCGGCAGGTCTGCGGGCCGAAAGCCAGCGCCCAGCAGCGCCTCGCTGATGGCCTCGGCGTACTCGTCGATGTCGGGCACGGCGTCGGGGCCAGGCAAAAAGCTGCCTTTTAGGGTATTGGCCGAGGGAAAGCCGCCGCCCAGGTCGAGGTAGCTCGTCGTAAGCTTCAGCTCCTGCTGCGCCCGCTGGGCCAGGGCGGCCAGCTTGGTGGCGGCCACGCCGTAGGCGGCGGGCTTGAGGATGAAAGTGCCCAGATGGCAATGCAAACCCACAAAATCGAGGGTATCGGTGGCAGCCGCGACCTGGCTTAGCGCCTGCCACGCCTGGCCGCTTTCGAGGTTGAAGCCGAAGCGGTCCCACTGCGGCACGAGGCCGGCATCAAGGTTCACGCGGATGGCCACGCGGGGGCGCTGCGGGCGGCCGGCGGCCACGGCTAGCAGCAAGTGCAGCTCGTCAAAATTGTCGAGGTGAATGACGGCATCGACCTCGGCGGCGCGCAGCAGGTCGGGGCGGGTTT
>JAKONR010000215.1 GCA_022701825.1 Hymenobacteraceae bacterium
AGAGCGTGCGCAAGCGCTTGCGCAAATGCTTCACGGCGTAGTGCTTGCGCGAGATGAGCGTTTTGAGCGGCACGCCGGTTTCGGCCACCATGTCGTTGAAGGACTTGTCCTCCAGCTCGTGCCACACGAACACCTGGCGCTGCTCGGCGGGCAGCTCGGCCAGCGCGTCGGTGAGGGCGTCCATGATGGTTTCGCGCAGCAGGCGGTTTTCGGGCGCGTCGTCGGCGGCGGGCAAAATGTCTTGCAGCAGGCGGGCGGGCTCGTCGCCCTCGGTGGCCGCGCCTAGCGGCGCATCCAACGACACCGTGGCCTTGGGCCGGCGGTAGCGGTCAATAATGCGGTTGCGCGCTACCCGGAAGAGCCAGGCCGCCGCCTGCTCCACGGGCTTAAACAAGCGGTAGCTTTCCACCAATTCGGCAAAAACATCCTGCAGGATGTCCTCGGCCTCCTCGGGGTCAGGCACCCGCCGCTCGATAAAGCGCAGCAGCCGCCCCCGCTGCTCGCGCACCGTGGCCTGAATCTGCTGGTCTTGCTGGCTGGCCGTCATGGCGGCGGAGAGGGTAAGGGCGCTCGCGTTCATCGTGCTCAAGCAGACGCGGGGCGCGGGGCGATATTTTACAAGTACGCCACAAAAAAAGCGGCCTCCAGAGGAAGCCGCTTTTCGATTCATAGAACAGATACGTGCGACAGCACAAATTGAGTGCCGGAATAGTCAGCTGTAGCTTGGACATTGTAGCCCGAGCGCGAGCGCAGCTCGCCTCCGCGCCAAGCAAGTTTCCCCAGTGCGCTACTCAATCGCAGATGCGAGCTACGCTCGCGCTCGGGCTACAATGTCCAAGCTACACTGATTCGCACTTTTCGGGTACCTTTGCCCGCTAAGAGCCGCCCAGCCCCGGCCCCCGAACACTCCCGCATGAATCCGACGATACCCGAAGTCATCCGCACCGTTCCGCTCCAGTACTACGTTTTCTTCGCCACCGCACTGTTCTGCATCGGTGTCACGGGCGTGCTGGTGCGGCGCAATGCCATCATCATTTTCATGTGCGTCGAGCTGATGCTCAACGCCGTCAACATCTTGCTGGCCGCTTTCGCCGCCTACCGCTCCGACCCCAACGGGCAGGTGTTCGTGTTCTTCATCATGGCCGTGGCCGCCGCCGAAGTCGCCGTGGGCCTGGGTATTATCGTCATGATTTACCGCAACTTCCAGAATACCGACGTTAACCTGCTTAGCCGTTTAAAGTGGTAATTTTCATGGCTGAATGGTTGGACTGCTAAATGGCTAAACTGCTCGCCGGCTACAAGTGAAGCCAAGCGACTCAGTTCAACAATCCAACCATTCGGCCATTCATCAATTCTCCGAATGGAAACTGTTTTACCCGGCGCTACCGCGCCTTACTCGGCCCTGTTCTACGCCGCTATTCCGGGCCTGCCCTTCCTTGGATTTCTCCTCAACGGCCTGCTCAATCGCAAGCTATCGGGTACGCTGGCCGGGCTCATCGGCAGCGCTACCGTGCTGGGCTCTTTTTTGCTATCGCTCACGCTATTTCTGGGCTTCAAGTACCAGTACACGGTGCAGCTCTTCGACTGGATTTCGGTCGGTTCGCTCCAGATTCCCTTCGGCTACCAGATTGACCAGCTTAGCCTCATTATGTTGCTGCTGATTACGGGCGTGGGCTTTCTTATCCACGTCTACAGCATCGGCTACATGGGCCACGACGAGAACGCGGGCAAGTTCTTTAGCTTCCTCAATCTCTTCGTGTTCAGCATGTTGATTTTGGTGATGGGTTCCAACTTCGTTATCCTCTTCATCGGCTGGGAAGGCGTGGGGCTGTGCTCGTACCTGCTCATCGGCTTCTGGAACAAAAACACGAGCTACAACAACGCCGCCAAAAAAGCCTTCATCATCAACCGTGTGGGTGACCTGGGCTTTCTGCTCGGTATCTTCCTCATCTACCTCACCTTCAACTCGGTGCAGTACGGCGAGGTATTCCAAAAAGCCAGCCTGAGCCAGTTTGGTGCGTATGGCGTGGGCGTTTGCACGTTCATCACGCTGCTGCTCTTCGTGGGGGCCATGGGCAAGTCGGCGCAGCTGCCGCTCTACACCTGGCTGCCCGACGCCATGGCCGGCCCCACGCCCGTGTCGGCCCTCATCCACGCCGCGACCATGGTTACGGCCGGCATCTACCTCGTGCTCCGCGCCAACGTACTCTTCACGCTGGCCCCGCACACGCTGGAGGTAGTCGGCATCGTGGGCCTGGCTACGGCGCTGTTTGCGGCTACTATCGGCCTAGCGCAGAACGACATTAAGAAAGTGCTGGCTTACTCTACCGTGTCGCAGCTGGGCTATATGTTCCTGGCGCTGGGCGTGATGGGCTACACCTCCTCGTTCTTCCACGTGCTCACGCACGCCTTTTTCAAGGCGCTGCTCTTTCTGGGGGCTGGTTCAGTTATCCACGGCATGAGCAACGAGCAGGATATGCGCCGCATGGGTGGCCTGCGCAAATCGATGCCCATTACGTTCGTTACCATGCTCATCGGCTGCCTGGCCATCGCCGGCATTCCGCCGTTCGCGGGCTTTTTCTCGAAAGATGAAATCCTGAGCCACGTGTATGAGCACAGCAAAGTGATGTGGGCCATCGGCGTCTTCACGTCGCTACTGACCGCCTTCTACATGTTCCGTTTGCTGTTCCTTACTTTCTTCGGCGAGTTTCGAGGCACCGAGGAGCAGCGCCACCACCTGCACGAGTCGCCGGCCAGCATGACGCTGCCGCTCATCGTGCTCGCGGTGCTGTCGGCCGTGGGCGGCTTCATGGGCGCGCCGGTGTTCTTGGACGGCAAGCACTACTTGGCCGACTTTTTGGCCCCGATTTTCACGTATTCCAAGCAGATTCTGCCCGCCGCCTTTGGTGCCGAGCCCGACCATAATACGGAATTAATGCTCATCGGCATTTCGGTGCTGGCGGCCGTAGTGGGCATCGTGGCGGCCTACGTAGTGTACGTAGCCCGCGCTCAGCGCCCTGCCGAAGAAGAAAGCCAGCGCTCGGGCCTCGACAGCCTCGTGTACCACAAGTACTACGTAGACGAACTCTACAACTCGCTGTTCGTGAAACCCACGATGGCACTGTCCAGTGGCCTTTACAAGTTTGTAGAAAACGGCATCATCGACCCCATCGCCAACGGTGTGGGCCGCGTGACGCTGGCCGGCGGCCAGCTCCTGCGCTTTGTGCAAACCGGCTCGGTCGAAACCTACCTGCTGCTGATGGTGCTCGGCATCGTGCTCATCCTGGGCCTGAACATGGGCCGGATGTAGTAGCGCGAACTTTGTAGTTCGCGTTTTAGACGCCACGCTAACGTTGCAAAAACGCGAACTACAAAGTTCGCGCTACCAAAATCCCGACCTGACAAGAAGTTGTCAGGTCGGGATTTTTCATACATAATCCATTCATAGTACCTTCGGCAGAAGCAGCCGGCCACGTCCCCGGCTGTCCTTCGTGCATGAAGTACCTCTTACCCGCACTGGCGCTGCTAGTCGCTCCCGCCCTTGCTATGGCTCAAGATACCCAGTACCAGCAGCCGCCGGCCGCTATCCGCGACCTACTGCTGGCGCCGCCCACGCCGCGCATCAGCCTCTCGGGCGACGGCCGCACGATGGCCATCCTGGCCGTGCAGGATTTTCCGACCATCGCCGAGCTCTCGCAGCCCGAGCTGCGGCTGGCCGGCCTGCGCCTCAACCCGCGCACCAACGGCCCCAGCCGCGTGAGCTACGCCGTGGGGATGCAGTTTAAGCAGCTGCCCGGCGGGGCCTCAACGCCGGTGCAAGGCCTACCCGCCCAGGCCCGCATCAGCAGCCCGAGCTGGTCGCCTGATAATAAGCACGTGGCCTTTGCGCTCACCGTGCCGGCCGCCGAGGGTAGTGTGGGCCACGTCGAGCTGTGGGTGGCCGACGTGGCTACCAACTCGGCGCGCCGCCTGCTGGCCACGCCGCTCAACGACGTGTTTGGTTCCTCCTTCGAGTGGGTGTCGGACAGCCAGACGCTGCTGGCGCGCACCGTGCCCGCCGGCCGCGGCGCGGCCCCGGCCGCCGATGCTACGCCTACCGGCCCCGCCGTGCAAGAAACGGGTGGCGGTAAAAAATCGGGTGCCCGCACCTACCAGGATTTGCTGAAAAACCCCGCCGACGAGCGGCTGTTCGAGTACTACGCCACCGCGCAGCTGGTGCGCGTGAAGCTGGCCGACGGCGCGGCCCAGCCCCTAGGGCAGCCGGGCGTGTTGCGCTCGGTGTCGCCCTCGCCCGATGGGCGCTACGTGCTGGTGCGTACCGTGCACCGGCCGTTTTCTTATACGCTGCCCGTGAGTAGCTTCCCGCAGCGCATCGACGTGCTTGACCTGGGCAGCGGCGCGGTAGCCAAGTCGATAATCGACCTGCCGCTGGCCGACAACGTGCCTACTAATTTCGACGCCGTGCCCACCGGCCCGCGCGACCACGGCTGGCGCACCGATGCCCCGGCCACGCTCTACTACGCCGAGGCCCAGGATGGCGGCGACCCCAAAACCCAGGCCGCCGTGCGCGACAAAGTGTACCTGCTGCCCGCGCCCTTCGGTGGCCCTGCGCAGGAGCTGGCCGCCCTGCCGCTGCGCTACGCCGGCCTCACCTGGGGCACCGACCACCTGGCGCTGGTGGAGGGCTACCGCTGGGCCGACCGCCACGAGACCACCTGGCAGCTCGACCCCGCCGCGCCTGGCCAGGCGCTGAAAGTGCTGTTCGATGGCTCGTCGCAGGATACGTATCACAACCCCGGCGCGCCCTACACGCGCCGCAACGCGCAGGGCCGGCCGGTGCTGGCCCTGGGGCAGGGCGGGCAGGCCATCTACCTGTTTGGGCAGGGCGCGTCGCCCGAGGGCGACCGGCCGTTCGTGAACGAGCTGAACCTGAAAACCGAGAAAATCACCGAGCTCTGGCGCTCCGAAGCGCCCTACTACGAGGTGCCGGTAGCGCTGCTCGATTCCAAAAAAGGTGCGCCCGAGCTGCTGACCCGCCGCGAAGCCATCGACCAGGTGCCCAACTACTACCTGGAGCCGCTCGCCAAGAAAGGCAAGCCGCTGGCGTTGACGCATTTTGCCAATCCCTACGCGGCGTTCGGCGGCAGCTTCCGCAAGCAGGTGCTGCACTACAAGCGCGCCGATGGAGTAGACCTTACCGCCAACCTCTACCTGCCGCCCAACTACAAGAAAACCGACGGCCCGCTGCCCACGCTCATGGAGGCGTATCCGGTGGAGTTTAAGGACAAAGCCAACGCGGGGCAGGTGAGCGGTTCGCCCTATACCTTCACCCGCCTCAGCTGGGCCACGCCCGTGTACTGGGTCACGCAGGGCTACGCCGTGCTGCAAGGTGCCACCGTGCCCATCGTGGGCGAAGGCACCGCCGAGCCCAACGACACCTACACCGAGCAGCTGGTAGCCAGCGCCAAAGCTGCCATCGACGAGGGCGCCAGCCTGGGCGTAGTAGACCCCGCCCGCGTGGCTGTGATGGGCCACAGCTACGGCGCCTTTATGACGGCTAACCTACTGGCGCACTCCAACTTATTCAAGGCCGGCATCGCGCGCAGCGGGGCCTACAACCGCACGCTCACGCCCTACGGCTTTCAGGGCGAGGAGCGCACTTACTGGCAGGCCAAGGGCGTGTACGATGCCATGTCGCCCTTCAATTTTGCCGACAAGGTGAAGACGCCCATCCTGCTCATCCACGGCGAGGCCGACAACAACTCGGGCACGTTTCCCATTCAGAGCGAGCGCTTTTACGCCGCCCTCAAGGGGCAGGGCGCTACCGTGCGCTACGTGGTGCTACCCGCCGAGTCGCATAGCTACGCCGCCCGCGAAAACCTGCTGCACATGCTCTGGGAAATGAATACCTGGCTCGATAAGTACGTGAAAAACCCGCACGCGCCCGGCCTCTCGGGCCGCGCCAACTAGCGTCTAGCAGAAGCGCTAGCCGGGCTTTTTGGCCCTCAAAAAAACCTGGGTTACGCCCGGGTTTTTTTGTGCAGCAGCATAAAAATTACCACAACCGCTAGCTTGAAATAAATGTCTTATAAACAGTAAATTGAATTATGAAAAAAAGGTGTGCTTTTAACTACGTTCGGCAAAGCCGGATAAATGGACAACCCTATCGGGCTTTTTGCGATACATAGCCCACACAGCACGTACTGCACTCCATTTTCTCCACCCTTCTTAAACTATGCGAAAACTATTTCCTTCGCTGCGAGCACCACTGCCGGGGGCTATTGCCCTGGCCGGTAGCTTGGCTACTTTTACCGCCCACGCCCAAACGCCCGACAAAAAGACGGCAATTGGGGTCAACGTCAGTATGCTGCAATACCAGGGCGACCTGGGCAGCGACTGGGGCCACGCCACTTTTCCGCTGCAAGTCGGCGTGGGCGCGCACATCACGCGCTACCTGTCGCCCACCTTCGACGTGGCCGTGCTGGGTAACTACCAGAGCTACCGTTTCATCGCGCCCAACGCGCCCTATAACACATTCACGGCTAAAACCGGGATGTTTGACCTGGGTCTCAAGCTAAAGCTCAACAACGGCAAAATCCTCAAAGAAGACTTTTTCTTGCAGCCCTACCTGATGGGCGGCGGCGGCTTCTTCGTGGCCAATAGCCGGGGCAACTACACGACCAACGCCGCCAATCAGCCCGTCAGGGGCAGCTTTTTCAACCAGGTGCGCCGGCCCGAAGTATTCGGCCTGGCCGGGATGAAATTCCGCCTGTCGCCTTCGGTGGGCCTGGATATTACCGCCAGCCAGCACTATCCTTTTACGGAAGGCACCGACAATATTAACAACCCCAACAAGAAGCTGCACGACCGCTTTCTGGTGTACTCGGCCGGCCTGACGGTGGCCCTCGGCAAAACCAAAGACACCGACGGCGATGGCGTGCCCGACCGCAAAGACAAGTGCCCCGACACGCCGGCCGGCGTGAAAGTGGACCTCACCGGCTGCCCCGTCGATACCGATGGCGACGGCGTGGCCGATTACCAGGACAAGTGCCCCGACGTGAAGGGCCTGGCCGCCCTGCAAGGCTGCCCCGATGCCGACGGCGACGGCGTAGCCGATACCGACGACAAATGCCCCAACACCCCGGCCGGCGTGCGCGTCGATGCTTCGGGCTGCCCGCTCGATGCCGACGGCGACGGCGTAGCCGACTACCTCGACAAGTGCCCCAACACGCCCCGCGGCGTGAAAGTGGACGCCAACGGCTGCCCGCTCGACCGCGACGGCGACGGCGTGCCCGACAACGAGGACCGCTGCCCCGACCGCCCCGGCCCGGCCAGTAATAAAGGCTGCCCCGAGATTAAGGCCGAACAGAAAAAGATTCTGAACGAAGCCACTAAGTACATCAACTTCGACTTCAACAAGGCTACCCTGAAAGCCTCGTCGTACCCCCGCCTTGAGCAGATGGTGGCCATCATGAACGAATACCCCGACTACTCGCTCAGCATTGCCGGCCACACCGACAACGTGGGCAACGACGACTACAACCTGCGCCTGAGCTACGAGCGCGCCGCCGCCGCCCGCAAGTACATGCTCAGCAAAGGCATCCCGGCCGAGCGCATCGAGGCCCGCGGCTACGGCGAAACCAAGCCCATTGCCGACAACAAAACCAAAGCCGGCCAGGCCCTGAACCGCCGCGTGGATTTCGACCCCTACCTCACCGGCGAAACCAACGCCGCCGAGGCCAAATACGGCCCCGCCCCGAGCATCTCGGAGCTGAAAGCCGAAGGCAAAAAGCTGCCCGGTAAAAAGACCACCGGCACCGGCTCGCCCCGCAGCCGCAAGGCCCCGGCCAGGCGCAAGTAGGCGAGCTGCTTAGCCAAGCCTTTACCCACAAAAGAGCCAGACCCGCAAGGTCTGGCTCTTTTGTGGGTAAAGGCTGCTGGCGAGGGCAATGAGTTTGGCTGCGGGCTACCTAATCGGCGATTTGCAGCCCTCACGCGGACCGACGCTTGAGGCCAGGCCGCACGGGTAGTCTGCATGAGGTAGGAGAAAATACGTGGTGCTAGCTGATAAGTGACATATGTAATATATAATAATATTATTATATTTACGGGGTGCTTTCACTTAACCTGACTTGCCATGAACGCTCAACCTACCTACTTTCGGCGCATTCCCCGTGCGGCTACGCTGCTGGTTGCAGGGCTCGGTCTGCTCACTGCCTGCGGCAAAAACGATGATAATCCCCAGCCCACCACCGACTACGGCCCGGCCGTGACCATAGGCACGGGCAAAGCCATCGGCTACATCAAGTCCGACGCCAGCGGCAACCCCACCGAAATCGGCGTGCGCTTCAACGAAGCGGCGCTAAATAGCCTGCCCGCCACGCCCACCACCGGCACCATGTACGACGTGGCGCTGCCGCCTTCGGCCGCCAAAACGCCCTTCGACCACATTTCCTTCGACTGGAACCCCATCGGCCACGAGCCGGCCGGCGTGTACTCAGTGCCGCATTTCGACGCGCACTTCTACATGCAGACCATGAGCGCGCAGCACGCCATCACGCTCGACGACCCCAAGGGCGATATTTTTCCGGCCACCACCAAGCTGCCCAGCGGCTACTCTACGCCGCCCAACGTGGTGCCCGGCCGCACCGTCCCCATGATGGGCCGCCACTGGGTAGACCCCACCAGCCCGGAGTATCAGCCCGGCGGTAGTTTCAGCAGCACCTTCATCTACGGCACCTACGACGGCCGCGTCACCTTCCTGGAGCCCATGTTTACGAAGGCTATGCTCACGAATAGCGTCAACTTCACGGCCCCCATCAAGCAGCCGCAGGTGTATGAGGTCAGCGGCAAATACTACCCTACCAACTATACCATCCGCTACGACGCGGCCGCGAAAGAATACGTTGTTTCGCTGACCGACATGGTGCTACGCTAATAGCGTTTGCCAAGCGCCAAAAAAGCGGCTGCAACGTGCGTTGCAGCCGCTTTTTGTCTTTCAGCAAGTAGCTTGAACTTTGTAGTCCGAGCGCTCGTGCAGCAAGCATCCGCGTTTGGATAGCGGATAGCTTAATGCTGTAGAATAAAACCTAACGCAGATGCTCGCTGCGCGAGCGCTCAGACTACAAAGTCCAAGCTACTTCAGCTACCTACTTCGTCAGCGTGAAGCTCGCCTTCTGCACGTCGCGCGAGTTGCTGCCGGTCATTACTTCAAACTCGCCGGGCTCGGCTACCCACTTAAGGTCGTCGTTGTAAAACTTCAGGTCGTCGGGGTTGAGGTGGAAACTCACCTGCCGGCTTTCGCCCGCTTTTAGCAGGATTTTCTGGAAGTTTTTGAGTTCCTGCACCGGGCGGCTGCTGCTGCCCACCACGTCGCGCAGGTACAGCTGCACCACTTCTTCCCCGTCGCGCTGGCTGGTGTTTTGTACCGTCACGGTCACGTCGAGGCCCTGACCTTGGCCGAGGCTAGTTTTGCTGAGGCTGGGTTTGCCGTAGGTGAACGTGCTGTAGCTCAAGCCGTAGCCGAAGGGATAGAGCGGGTCGTTGGGCACGTCGAGGTAGCGCGACTTGTACTTGTCGAGCGCCACGCCGCCGTAGGGCCGGCCGGTATTTTTGTGGTTATAGTAGATGGGCACCTGACCCACCATCCGCGGAAAGGTCATGGTAATCTTGCCCGACGGATTGTACACGCCAAAGAGTACGTCGGCCACCGCGTTGCCGGCCTGGGTGCCGCCAAACCACGTTTCCAGGATGGCCGAGGCGTTCTCATTTTCCCAGGGCAGCGTAAGCGGGCGGCCGTTGCAGAGCACCACTACCAGCGGCTTGCCGGTGGCTTTCAAGGCTTTGAGCAAATCGAGCTGGCGGCCGGGCAGGCCGATGTCGGCGCGGCTGGCCGCCTCGCCAGTCATGCCCTGGCTTTCGCCCACCACGGCCACTACTACCTCGGCTTTTTGGGCCGCCGCCACGGCTTCGGCAATCTGCGCGTCGGCCGGGCGCGGGTCGATGTTGAGCTGGCCGCCGTGCTCGTTGAGCCGCGCTATCATTTGGGCGTCTTCGGTCACGTTGGCGCCGTGGCTGTAGCTCACGCGCACCGTCGAGCCCGCCACGTTCTTGATTCCCTGCAAGATGGAGACGGCCTGCTTGGCGTCGCCGGCCGCGCTCCAGTTGCCCAGCATGTCGATGGGCCGGTCGGCCAGCGGGCCGACTACCGCGATGTTGGCCGTGTTTTTCAGCGGTAGCGTCTGGTTGTCATTCTTTAGCAAAACCAGGCTGCGGCGCGTGATGTCGCGGGCCGTTTGCAGAAAGGCTGGCTGCATCAGCACCTCCTTGGCGCGGGCCTCGCTGATGCCGTGGTAAGGGTCCTGAAACAAGCCCAGACGGTATTTGGCTTCCAGCACGCGGCGGCAGGCCAGGTCCACGTCGGCCTGCTTCACGGTACCTTCCTTCACGTTTTGGGCGAGGTTGCGCACAAAAATCTCGCCTACCATATCCATATCTATGCCCGCATTCAGGGCCAGCTCCGACACCTTTTTGTCATCGCCCAGGCCGTGCGCGCTCAGCTCGTTGATGGCCGTGTAGTCGGTCGCCACAAAGCCCAGGAAATTCCATTGCCGGCGCAGCAGGTCCGTCATCAGCCACTTATTAGCCGTGGCCGGAATGCCGTTCACGTCATTAAACGACGACATCACCGAGCCCACGCCGGCCTCCACGGCGGCTTTGTAGGGCGGCAGGTACTCGTTGTACATGCGCTGCCGGCTCATGTCGGTGGTGTTGTAGTCGCGCCCGGCCTCGGCCGCGCCATACAGCGCGAAGTGCTTGAGGCAGGCCATCACGTTGTCGGGCCGGGTCATGTCGTTGGTGGGGCCCTGGTAGCCGTGCACCATCGCCTTGGCGATTTGGGAGCCCAAATACGGGTCTTCGCCCGCGCCCTCGGCCACGCGGCCCCAGCGCGGGTCGCGGGCGATGTCCACCATCGGCGAGTACACCCAGTTGATGCCATCGGCCGCCGCTTCCTGCCCGGCTAGGTGCGCTCCGCGCTCAATGGCCGGCAGGTCCCAGGTGGCGGCCAGCCCCAGCGGAATCGGCAAAATCGTGCGGTGCCCGTGGATAACGTCGAAGCCCAGAATAAGCGGAATGTGCAGCCGCGACTGTGACACGGCCATTTCTTGCAGCTTGCGCGCCGCCACCGGCGTGAAGGTGTTGAGCACGCCGCCCACCAGCCCTTTCTTAATCTTGGCGTCCACGTCCTGGCTCACCACCGGCCCCGTCACCGTAAAGCCGACCGACACGAGGTTTAGCTGGCCGATTTTCTCCTCGGGCGTCATCTGCTGCATCAGCTTGCTGATAAACTGCTGCATCTTGGCATCGGGCGGGGGCAGGGCGGTGGCGACAGTTTGCGCCTGGGCGGCGGCGCGGTGGCCGCCTAGCCCCAGGGCGACCAAAAGGGCCGCTTTGGCGAGAGTTTTGGGGTGCTTCATGGATAAACAGGGTGAGATTAGAGTTTGGAAAGGTAAGGCGCGCGCCGAGCGGGAAAATTGGTTGGCCTTATGAAAAAGGCCGTTTTGAGCCCGTCAGGGCATTTTTAGTGCCGCGTGCGTGTGCGGTAGCTGTTACGTCAGCTTTATCAAATGAGGCCGGGTAGCTGGCTGCGGCCGGGCGTGGTGTGTTTTAACCGTCGAGGCTGACCAATGCTAATTTTTTATAAAAAAACGAGCGGCCGCCGTCCGCTGGCCGCAGTTTAGCGCGCAGCGCGCAACTGCTGGCCGATAAGTGGGGGCAGTCACAGTCGCTACGCTCCTTTAAGACTGCCGCCAGCGCCCACCGCCATTATTTCAAATGCGGGCTCTCGAAACCCAGCTTTTTCAAGCCTTTCTGCACGTCGGGGCTGCTCATAAAAAGCTTCCACAACAAGCCCGAGCGCTGGTTTTCCATCATCACCACTATCGGCCCCTGGTCGATGGCCAGGTACGACTTGGCGTACCAGTCGTGCTGCTCGCTGAAACCGTCCACGAAGCCGTACTGGCCCCATATCTTGTCGCCCAAGTCGTTATAAAAATGCTTCATCGCCAGCAGCGACTCGGCGGGCGCGTAGGGGTAGGCCGATAGCGCGGCGGTGGGCGAAATCACGCCCAAATCCTCGGTGGGGGAGTGGGCGGCGTAGCCCTGCCAGCTGTCGCTGGCGGTGAGGCCCCAGCAGTTGGGGCCGTAGCCTTTTTGCAGCTTGGGGTTGGCCACGCAGTAGGCGTAGTTGATGCGCGTATGCGCCTGGTTCTGTTGCCAGTAGTCGGCGTACTGGTCCTTGAGACCGTGCGGGTCGAGGCCCATAAACGAGTAGTGCGTGAAGAACAGCGGCCCGCCCAGCTCCGGCCCCAGCGGTAGGGTGGTTTGGTAGTAGCTTTTGCCGTTTTTAAACTCCTTGCCCACGGCCCAGCCCTGCTCATACACCGCCTTGTCGATGGCGTAGCGCGGCGACGAGGCGGCCAGCACGTAGGTCACGAGGCACTCGTTCCAGCCGTGAATCTGGTGGTTCATGCTCCAGCCGTTGTTGGGGCTCCAGTGCCAGTACAGTACATTTTGGCCCTGCGTAAACCAGCTCCACTCCACGCCCTCCCACATCCAGAGGATTTTGTTGCGCAGGTTGCGCTCGTCGGGCGTGTCTTTGGTGAAGTACTGCCGGGCGCAAATCAGGCCTTCGTATAGAAACGACGTTTCCACGATGTCGGCCCCGTCGTCCTTGATGCCGAAGCGTATGGTGTGGCCGGTCTCGCCATTCAGCCAGTGCGGAAACGCGCCGTGGTACATGTCGGCCTTCCACAAGAAGTTGACAATCTTGCTGATGCGCGCCGCCGCCTGCTCGCGGGTTATCCACTTGCGCTCGGCCGCCACAATGATGGCCATGATGCCGAAGCCCGTGCCGCCGGTCGTCACTACCTCGTCGCCGTAGTCGAAGGAGCGGTTGCTGCGCTCGCGGGCCATGCCGCTCACGGGGTGCCCAAAATCCCAGAAATACCGGAACGTCTGGCGCTGCACCAGGTCCACCAGCTGCTCGTCGGATAGGTTGCGCGGGCGCTGGCGCGGGTCAAATGTGGCGGTAGTAGCAGACGTTTTGGGCGGTGCTTTTTTGGTGGGCTGGGCCACCAGCACGGCCGCGTGGAGCGATAAGCCACCGAGGAGTAAAAAAAACGGCTTCATAGGCGGGAAAAGAGAAAATTGGCGAGGCAAAAAGGAAAATTTTTGACCACTAAAAGCAGCAGACAGGGTAAATAAAAAAGGAGGGTGTTCTCTAAAAAAGAACATGCGATATTTTTTTAGTACTAACTGTCAACTAATTATACAGCAGCATTTTTTCGTGCAAAGCCAGGCGTAGGCTAACGGCCAATTGAGCCACCCGCACGCCCAGGCACCAATTCAGCCAAAGTAAACGTACCGAAAACGATTGCGGCCGTATGGAGACGAAATTTCGCTACATTCGCCATTGCCAGCGGCCGGCTGGCTAGCTACGAAAACCTGCTTCTTTCCCACTTTTTCCTATTAATCCCACCACTTATGAGAAACTTCCACTCCCTTGCTTGGGCGCTATTCCTGCTGCTGCTTCCGGCGGCGCTGTTTGCGCAGCAAGCCCCTGTTACGGGCGTAGTTACCGATGCCGCTTCGCAGGAGGCGCTGCTCGGCGTGACGGTGCTCGTCAAGGGCACGTCCATCAATGCTCAAACCGGCCTCGACGGGCGCTATTCCATCGAGGCGCCGGCCGATGCCGTGCTCACCTTCAGCTATGTGGGCTACGCGGCGCAGGAAGTGCCAGTAGCCGGTAAAACGGCCATCAACGTGGCGCTGGCCTCCACTACCAAGCTCAACGAAGTAGTAGTAGTGGGCTACGGCACGCAGAAAAAGCGCGACCTCACCGGCGCGGTGGCCCGCGTAGAGGGCACCGAAATCGTGAACCAGCCCGTGCAAACGCCCACCCAGGCGCTGCAAGGCCGCGTGTCGGGCGTGCAGATTATCGGCGATGGCACGCCCAACTCGCAGCCCACCGTGCGCATCCGGGGCACGGGCACGCTGCTGGCCGGGGCCAACCCGCTCTACGTGGTAGATGGCGTGCAAACGACTGATATCCGTAATATTAGCAACGCCGACATTGCCAGCATCGACGTGCTGAAAGATGCCTCGGCCGCCGCCATCTACGGCGTTCGCGGCGCCAACGGCGTCATCATCGTAACCACCAAAAAGGGCGCCGTGGGCAAGCCTACGCTCAGCTACAGTGGCACGGCCGGCTTCAAGCAAGCCTCGCGCCTGGTCGAGATGGCCAACGCCGACCAGTACCGCGCCTACATCGGCGACATCTCGCCCAGCACGGTCTTTCCGACGTATCCCGGCTTTTCGGGCTCGACCAACTGGTACCGGGAAATCCTGAAGCGCGGCACGTTTCAGAACCACAACCTGGCCGTGTCGGGCGCGACCGACAACGTGCGCTACTACTTCTCGGGCAACCTGTTGCAGGATGACGGGCTGGTAGTGGACAACCGCTTCCGCCGCCTCACGGTGCGCTCGAACACCTCATTTTCGCTGTCCGACAAGGTTACGATAAGCTCGCAGGCCTCGTACAGCCACGCCAGCACACGCGACGTGAACATCGGCGCGGCTTACCTCAATGCGTACCGGGCCGCGCCCGTCATTCCGGCGCAGCAGGATGGGCGCTACGGCAATACCTCGGCCTTCGGTAACGTGGGTAACCCGCTGGTAGACATTGCCAAAAACTACAACCAATCGACCGAAAACCGCCTGCAAGGCAACGTCGCCGTGGACGTGCGCCCCGTCGAATGGCTGACCCTGCGCTCGGCTATCAACGTGGATTTGAACTTCAACAACCGCACGGTTTACAACTACCAGTTTTTCAACGACCCCAACACGTTCATCATCGCGGGCGGCAACCAGCAGAGCATCAACAGCAGCCTGGGCGTGCAGAACGACAACATCTACCGCTACCTCTGGGAAAACACGGCCACTTTTCACAAGACTTTCGGCGAAAAGCACGACCTGACAGTGCTGGCTGGTACCACCACCGAGGAGGGCAAAGCTACACCCTTCTACGGCTTCCGGCGCGGCGTGCCCGCCGACCCCAACCAGTGGTACCTGAACACGGGCGACCCCAATACGTCGGTCGTCAACCCCGACCAGTTTCCTTCCAAAGACCGCCGCTTCTCCATCCTGGGCCGCGTCAACTACTCGTATAATAACCGCTACCTGCTCACGGCCAACCTGCGCTACGACGCCTCCTCCAAATTCGCCGCCAACCGCCGCGAGGGCGTGTTTCCGTCGGTGGGTTTGGGCTGGATTATCTCCGACGAGGAGTTCCTGAAAGACGTGAAAGGCCTGAGCTTCCTGAAGCTGCGCACCAGCTACGGCAAGCTCGGCAACGACCAGATTCCGACCAACTCCTACGTGACGACGGCCGACATCAATATTCCGTATGTCTTTAACGGCCAGCCGGTACTGGGCGCGGTTATCAGCCAGATTAAGAACGGCCAGGTGCGCTGGGAAACCACCCGCGAGTACGACGTGGCCTTGGAATTTGGCTTCTTGGAAAACCATCTGACCGGCGAGGTGAACTACTACAACAAGCTCACCAGCAACGCCCTGATTCCAGTGAATATTCCCGGCATCCTGGGCGACCCCGACAACCAGCTCATCACCAACGCCGCCGACATCACCAACAAAGGCGTGGAAGCCGCCCTGAACTGGCGCTCGACCATCGCCGACAATTTCACCTACAACTTCGGCGTCAACGCTACCTTCAACCAGAACCGCATTGCCAACCTCAACGGCGGGCAGGCGCTGTTTGCGGGTGACAACCTGGTGACGCGCTCCGACAACGGGCAGGCCGCTGGTAGCTTCTATCTGCTTGATGTGGTGGGCGTATACCAGTCGCAAGACGAGATAAACGCCGGCCCGCGCTCCACGTTCTCGCCCCAGGTTGGCGACCTCAGATACGCTGATACCAACGGCGACGGAGTAGTGGACGCGCGCGACCGCACTTACCACGGCTCGTACCAGCCGCCCGTGTACTACGGCATCACGGGCGGCCTCAGCGTCCGCAATTTTGACTTCTCGTTTGTGTTTTCGGGCAACCTGAATAACAAGGTCTACAACGCCAAGAAACGCAACCGCTTTCAGGGTAGCGATAACGTAGAAGCCAGCTTCGTGGCCAGCCACTGGACGGCCAACAACCGCTCCAATACCGACCCGCGCACCCTGTCAAGTAGTCTGCCCAACTCCACGTATTTCTTGGAAAGCGGCTCGTACCTGCGTCTCACCAATGTCATTTTGGGCTACACTTTCCCGGTCAGCACCATCGCAAAAGCGCACCTTTCCACGCTGCGCCTCTTCCTCTCGGGCCAGAATATTTTCACCGCCACCAAATACACCGGCTTCACGCCCGAGCTGCCGGGCGGCCCGCTTGACTCGGGCATCGAGGCCACTACTTACCCCACGGCCCGCACCCTCACGGTGGGCCTCACCGCCAACTTTAAATAAGCGCTACTGATATGAAAAACAACCTACTAGCGGTAGCGCGCCCGGCGGGCGTGGCCGCTCTCAGCTTGTCGCTGGCCTTGTTCAGCGGCTGCAAAGATTTTCTGGAAGTAGCCCCGCAGGGCCAGCTCAGCGAAGATGCCATTCGGGCTGACCCCGCCGCCGCCCAAAAGCTGGTGGACGGCGTGTACAATGTGCTCTATCTGGGTGGTTTCGGGGCCGATGTCAGTGGTTTGCAAAATGTTATTCTGACTGATATTGCCTCCGACGACGCCGACAAGGGCAGCACGCCAACCGACTACGCCGACGCGGGCCAAATCGATAACTTCACCGTGACGGCGGCCAACAGCAACATCAACAATGTGTGGAATGGTCATTTTCAGGCCATTGCCCGCGCCAACCAGGCGCTCGACAAGATTCCGCTGAGC
>JAKONR010000226.1 GCA_022701825.1 Hymenobacteraceae bacterium
AGGCCCAACGGCGCTACCTCGAATCGGTGTCGCCGTATGCGCGGCGGCTGTTTCACCAGCTTTCGGTGCCCGAGGTTGATGTAGTAGATGGGTTGCCGCCGGCCGTGGCCCTGCAACAGCAGCGCGGCGGGGGTACCACGCGCTCGTCGGTGGGCAGCGTCACTACGCTTTCTAACCTCCTGCGGATGCTATACTCGCGGGCCGGCGATTACCCCAAAAACCAAGGTATCATCTATGCCGAAGGCTTTTCGCCCAACACGCCCGAGGGCGCGTGCCCTACCTGCCACGGCCTGGGCGGCGTATATGAGGTAACTGAGCGCTCGATGGTGCCCGACGACTCGCTCACCATCCGGGAGCGGGCCATTGCGGCGTGGCCCACCGCCTGGGGTGGCCAAAACCAGCGCGACATCTTGGTAACGCTGGGCTACGACGTGGATAAACCTTGTCGCGACTTGCCCCAAAAGGAGCGCGACTGGATACTCTTCACCGACGAACAGCCGGTGGTGCCCGTGTACCCCGGCTACTCGCCCGCCGAAACGCAGCGGGCCCTAAAGCGCAAGGAAGAGCCTAATTATATGGGCACGTTCACCAGTGCTCGGCGGCACGTGTTTCACTCCTTTGCCAACACCCAAAGCGCCCAAATGAAAAAACGGGCGCTGCAATTCATGCTCAGCACCGAGTGCCCGCTCTGCCACGGCAGGCGCCTGCGGCCCGAATCGCTGAGCGTCACGTTTGCGGGGCTGGACATAGCGGATTTATCGCGCCTGCCGCTCAAGGTGCTGGCCACTCTGCTGCGGCCGTATGCCGAGAGCAAAGCCGGGCGCGGGGCCGCTTACGACGCCGCGCATCCCGAGAAAGTCATTGTGACGCAGCGCATTGCCGACGACCTGTGCGGCCGGCTGGCGGTGCTGCTCGACCTGGGCCTGGGCTACCTCACCCTGGAGCGCAGCACGCCCACACTCTCGCCCGGCGAGTTGCAACGGCTGCGGCTGGCCACGCAGGTGCGCTCCAACCTGTTTGGCGTGGTGTACGTGCTCGACGAGCCCTCGGCGGGCCTGCACCCCGTCGATACCGCCGCCCTGCTGCAAGCCTTGGCGGGTTTGCGCCGGGCCGGCAATTCGCTATTCGTGGTCGAGCACGAGCTAGAGGTTATTAAGCAGGCCGATTGGGTCGTGGACGTGGGGCCGGGCGCGGGCGAGCAGGGCGGCCGCATTCTTTACAGCGGCCCACTGGCTGGGTTGGCGGCGGTCGAAGAATCGCAGACGCGCCGGTATTTATTTGACACTGAGCCGCTGACCCCACGCCCGCCGCGCCAGCCTAGCGGCTGGCTGCGGCTGCGCGGCATCACGCGGCACAATTTGCAGCAACTAGATGCCGACTTCCCGCTGGGCGTGTTTACGAGCGTTACGGGCGTGTCGGGCTCGGGCAAATCGACGCTGGTAAGCCAGGTTTTGGTCGAGCTGGTAGCCGCGCAGCTAGGCCAGGTTTTGGCCCCCGACGAGCCGGAGGGCGATGCGCTCGAACGCGCCGACGAGGCCGCCACCGAGGGCCGTATCACCGAAGGCATTGCCCAAATAACCCGCCTGGTGCGCGTCGACCAGCAGCCCATCGGCCGCACGCCGCGCTCGAATATGGCGACGTACACTGGCCTGTTCGACCACGTGCGCAAGCTGTTCGCCGCCACGCCCGAGGCCCGCAAGCGCCGCTACGACGCCGGCCGCTTTTCCTTCAATGTGGCCAAGGGCCGCTGCGAAAACTGCCAGGGCGAAGGCTTCGTGATGGTCGAACTACTCTTCCTCCCCAGCGTGTACACGCCCTGCCCCGTGTGCCAGGGCACCCGCTACAACGCCCAAACCCTGGAAATCACCTACCGCGACAAGAATATCGCCGACGTGCTCGGCCTCACCGTGGATGCCGCCTGGGCGTTTTTTGCCGACGAGCCCACCGTGCTGCGCGCCCTCACGGTGCTGCGCGAAGTGGGCCTGGGCTACCTGCGCCTGGGCCAGCCCGCCACCGAGCTCAGCGGCGGCGAGGCCCAGCGCATCAAGCTGGCTTCGGAGCTGCAACGGCCGCCCCGCGGCCACTCGCTCTACGTGCTCGACGAGCCCACCACCGGCCTGCACCCGTCCGACGTGGAGAAGCTGCTGAAGCAGCTCGATGGCCTGGTAGAGGCCGGCAACACGGTGGTGGCAGTGGAGCACGACATGCACGTAGTGGCTCACAGCGATTGGGTTATCGACATCGGGCCCGGCGCGGGCGACGAGGGCGGGCGCGTAGTAGCGGCCGGGCCGCCCGCCGAGGTAGCCGGGGTGAAAGCGAGTAAAACCGCCTCGTATCTGAAGCAGTTTTTGGAAGGGAAGTCGTAGGTACTGGCAGGTACTGGCGCGAGTTTAGCGTAGCGTAACTCGTGCCGGCCATGACGTGGAGGCGCAGCCTCCACGTCATGGCCGGCGGCAGGCAGCGTCCGGTTAGTCATTCAGCGAAAACCTACTTTATCGTCGGCAAGTGTAGCTCAATTAACGATTATTGCCGCTGGCGCGGCAGTGGAGGCGCAGCCTCCACTCATGGCCGGCACGAGTTACGCTACGCTAAACTCGCGCCAGTAACGGGCCGCCAGGGCTTGCCAACTCAAAACTTAAAACTTCCCATGCCCACCCTGCCGCCCGACCTGCGCCGCGCCCTCTTCGACCTTCCGCAAAGGGAAAAAGACCAGCTTTTGGCCCGCCTCGTGGCGCAGGATGCCGTGCTGACCGAGCAGTTAAGCTACCGCTTACTCGAAGGCCCCGACGCCCTCGAAAACCGCCGCACCACGCTGCGCCAGCAAGTCGATGACCCCGTGCGCGGCTACCACCAATCGCCTAACGACCTGCTCGTTATCCTGCGGCAGTTGCAGGCGCGGCTGGCGTACCATTCGCGCATTACCGACGATGCGTTTGGGGAGATAGAATTGAGTTTGCGGCTGCTGGCCAATGTATTCCGGCACCAGCCCGAGGTGGTAGCGCGGCTGCACGGCCCCACGCAGCCGCTATTGCAGCACCTGGTGCGCCGCACCCAAGAGGCCCTAAAGCAGGCCAATAAATTGCACGCTGACTACCACTTGGAGCTAGCCGAAACGGCTACTGCCGTGCTAGGTAGCCTTTACACTTCGGGGGCGGCGCCGCTGGCGCGGGAGGCGGGCCTGCCCCGGCAATGGCCGGCCGGGTAGCCCCAGGCCGGCATTTGGGCCTGCGGAATGGCAGGTACTTGTATATTTACAAAATATATGGCTTGTAGATAACTATTTATGAAATATATTCTTACTATCGTTCTATTTTTAGCGCAGGCGATGGCCGTTTTGGCCGGGCCGCCCACCATCCCCGGCCGGCTTGTGCTGAAGCTGCTGCCCACGGCGAGCCCAAAAGACGTGCAGGCGGCGCTGCAAACGCTCGGTGCCGGGGGCTTGAGCCAGAAATTTCCGCGCGCCGCGCCGCCCAGCGTCGAGCGGCCGGGCAGCGTCGATTTGCGCTTGATTTACCAGATTGAGGTGCCGGCCGCTACCAGCCTCGACAAGGCGCGCACGCTGCTGCTGCGCACCGGCGCGGTCGAGTACGTGGAGCCGCTTTACCTCCGTGAGCCGCTCTACCAGCCCAACGACCCGATGGCCGACTCGGTGGCCGGCAGCCAGTACCACCTCAAGCTCACGCAGGTGTACCGCGCCTGGGACTTTACCAAGGGCGATACCAGCATCGTTATCGGCCTGACTGATACGGGGATGCGCCCGACCCACGAGGACTTGATAAACCAAATCAAGTACAACCGGGCCGACCCCGTGAACGGCCTCGACGACGACAACGATGGCTACGTGGACAACTACCGCGGCTGGGACCTGGCCAACGGCAACAACGACGTAACCTACAACAACGACAACGCCCTGCACGGCTCGCACGTGGTGGGCGCTATGGCGGGCCAGGCCGACAACGGCAAGGGTGTGGCGGGCATGGCCTTTCGGTGCAAATTCCTGCCCATCCAGGTGTTTCCGGGCAATAATACGGGCACGTTTGCCGGCTACGAGGGCATCGTGTACGCTGCCGACCACGGCTGCCGGGTCATCAATATGTCGTGGGGTGGCGTGGGCGGCTACTCGCGCTTCGAGCAGGATGTCTGCACCTACGCGGCTGTTAACAAGGATATTGTCCTGGTAGCGGCGGCCGGTAATACCAACGCCGACCTGCTGTTTTACCCGGCTTCCTACGAGCACGTGCTGTCGGTGGCGGCCACCGATGCCAACGATGCCAAGGCCACTTTTGCCACCTACAGCCGCCGCGTCGACCTCACCGCGCCGGGCGTGGGCATCTGGACCACCAATGGGCTGTTTCAGGCCGTGGGTATCGGGCCGGTCGATGGCGATTATTATTTCGATTCGGGCTCGTCGCTGGCCGCGCCGCTGGTATCGGGCGTGGCGGCGCTGGTGCGGGCGCGTTTTCCGGCTTTCACCGCCGAGCAGGTGGCCGCCCAACTGCGGCAGTCGGCCGACACCGCCATCTACAGCCTGCCCGCCAATGCCGCCTTTCGGGGCCGCCTGGGCCGAGGCCGCCTCAACGCGCTGCGCGCCGTGACGCGCAGCCTGCAAGAGGCGCGGGTGATAACCAGCACTTTCGCGCCCGCCCGCCCGCCCGGCTACGCCCCCGGCGAAACCGTGCAGCTCACCGCCACCGTGTGCAATTTGCTCCAGCCCGTGGCCGGCCTCACGGTCACGCTCACCTCGCTGTCGCCTTTTCTCACAGTGCAGCAGGGCAGCTTCGCGGCCGGCAATCTGGCCACGCTGGGCACCAGTGCCAATGCCAGCCAGCCGTTTCAGCTGCTGGTGGCCGGCACCGTGCCGCCCAATACTACGGCTACGCTGCGCTACCGCCTCACGGCGGCCGGCGGCTACCAAACCGACCAGTTCGTGCGCGTGGTCCTGAACCCCGACTTTGTGGTGCTCGACGCGGGCGACCTTGTCACGAGCCTCAGCAGCCGGGGCAGCCTGGCCTACGACGGCTTTTTTGACCAGGGCGGCCTGGGCCTGAGCTACCGCACCATGGGGCCTTTGCTGAGTGAGGGCGGCCTGCTGCTGGCTACTTCACCCACGCGGGTATCCGACCGCCTGCGGGCCGCGCCCGGCACCGTGCGCCAGTCGTTCTACACCGAAACGGCCATTCGCCGCCTGCTGCCCGGCCCCCGCGCCGACCAGGAAGCCTTTAGCACCTTCCGCGACTCGCTGCCCACGGGCGCGCAGCCGCGCTCGGTGGGCGTGCGCGTGCGCCAGCGCGCGCTGGCCTGGGCCGCGCCCGCCGCTCGCCGCGATTTTATTATTCTCGAATACTCGCTGCGCAACCTCACCGCCGACACGCTCAAGCCGCTCTACGCTGGCCTGTTTGCCGACTGGGACCTGCCCGGCGACGCCGGCCGTAACCTGGCCCGCTACGACTCGGTGCGGCGCGTGGGCTACTGCTACGACCCCGCCACCGACCGCCTCTACGCCGGCGTGCAGGTGCTGGGCAGTGGCCCGGCGGGCATTTATTCGTTCAACAACAACGCGCCCGCCGGCTCGCCAATCTACCTGGGCGACGGCTTCAGCCCCGCCGAAAAATACCTGGCCCTGAGCGGCGGCTTCGGCCGGGCCTACCGCTCGGCGGGCAATGGCGATGTGTCGCAGGTGCTCAGCACCGTAGTGCCGCGCCTCGCCCCCGGCGCCTCGGTGCGGGTGGCCTTTGCCGTGCTGGCCGCGCCCACGCTGGCGCAGCTGCAAGCCGCCGCTCAGGCCGCCAGTGCCGTGTACCAGGCGGTGCTGGCCACCGCGCCCGTAGCCAAAAACGTGGACTGGCAGCTCTTTCCCAACCCCGCCCGCGACGTGGTACAAGTGCAGCTGCCCGGCAGCTTCGGCCCGGCCTCGGTGCAGGTTTTCACCACGCAGGGCCAGCTGGTTTCGCAAGCCGCCCTGGCCGCCGGGGGCGGCTCGCTGAGTGTGGCCGCCCTGCCGCCCGGCCTGTACGTGGTGCGGATAGCGGGCGCGGCTGGCAGCCTCTGGCAGCGGCTGGCACGGGAATAGTGTATTGATTAGACTCGATTTAGGGGGCCGTGGTGCGATGATTCACTTCGCACCACGGCCCCCTAAATCGAGTCTAATCAGCTTTTTACAGCGCCTTGCCGCCGTGCTGCGCGTCGACCACCGCGATGGCCGTCATGTTCACAATCTCGCGCACGCTGGCGCCGAGCTGCAAGATGTGCACTGGCTTGCGCATGCCCATCAAAATCGGCCCGATTACCTCGGCGCCCCCAATTTCCTGGAGCACTTTGTAGGCAATGTTGCCCGACTCTACGTTGGGGAAAACCAGCGTGTTAGCGCCTTTTTCGGCCAGCGGCGAAAAGCCGTACTGCTCGCGCAGCAGCTCGGGGTTGAGGGCCACGTTGGCCTGCATTTCGCCGTCGATGAGCAGGTCGGGGTATTTGGCCTTGGCCAGGGCCGTGGCGTTGCGCATCTTGTCGGGCAGCACGCCCGAGTTCGAGCCAAAGTTGGAGTACGAGATGGCCGCGATGCGGGGCTCCACGTCGAAAAACCGCACCGCCCGCGCCGTGAGGCCGATAATGCCCACCAACTCTTCGGCGCTGGGGTTGATGTTCACCGTGGTGTCGGCGAAGAAAAACGGCCCCCGGCGGTTCTGAATAATGTACATCGAGGCCACCCGGCTCACGCCCTCGGCCGGCCCGATTACCTGCAGCGCGGGCACGATGCTCTTGCCGTAGTCCTTCGTAAAGCCGGTGATGCAGGCATCGGCCGCGCCGGTTTCGACCATCATGGCGGCGTAGTAGTTGCGCTCGCGCATCAGGCGCTTGCCTTCGTAGAGCGTGATGCCCCGGCGCGAGCGCTTCTGGTAAAACAGCTCGGCGTATTCGTGGCGCGTAGCTTCTTCCTGCAGAATATCAATAATTTCGCAGCCTTCCAGGTCGATGTTATTCTCGTGGGCAATAGCCTGAATGCGCTCTTGTGGCCCCAGCAAAATAGGCACGGCAATGTTCTCGTCGCGCACGATTTGGGCAGCCTTGATAATCTTGTAGTTATCGGCCTCGGCAAATACCACGCGGCGCGGCCCCGAGCGGGCCGCCGACGTGATGCGGTTCATCAGTTTCTGATTCACGCCGAGGCGTGCGCGCAGCTCGTCCTCGTAGGCCTGCCAGTCGGTAATGTCGCGGCGGGCCACGCCGCTCGCCATCGCCGCCTTGGCCACGGCCGGCGACAGCGTCGTGATAAGGCGTGGGTCCAAAGGCTTGGGAATAAGGTAGGTGCGCCCAAAAGCCAGCGTATTATCGCCGTAGGCCTTGTTTACCATATCCGGCACGGGCTCCTTGCTCAGCTCGGCCAGGGCGTGCACGGCGGCCAGCTTCATGGCCTCGTTTATCTCGGTAGCGCGCACGTCCAAGGCGCCCCGGAAGATGTAAGGGAAGCCCAGCACGTTGTTGACCTGGTTGGGGTGGTCCGAGCGGCCAGTGGCCATTATCAGGTCGGGCCGGGTGCTCATGGCCAGGTCGTAGGCCACTTCCGGGTCGGGGTTGGCCAGCGCGAACACAATGGGGTTGTCGGCCATCTTCAGCAGCAGCTCGGCGGGCAGCACGTTGGCCGCCGACAGGCCCAGAAATACGTCGGCGCCTTCCAGTGCCTCGGCCATCGTGGTCACGGGCCGGGCGGTGGCAAAGCGCATCTGCATGTCGGCCAGGTTCGTGCGGCCCGCGTTGATAACGCCGTCTTTGTCAAAGACAACCACGTTCTCTAGCTTCACGCCTAGCTCCAGGTACAGCCGCAGGCACGACACGGCCGCCGCGCCCGCGCCGCTCACCACCAGCTTTACTTCGGCTATCTTTTTGCCCACTATTTCGAGCGCGTTCAGCAGCGCGGCCGAGGTGATGATAGCCGTGCCGTGCTGGTCGTCGTGCATCAGCGGGATGTTCATCTTCTCGCGCAGCTCGGTCTCGATGCGAAAGCACTCCGGCGCCTTGATGTCCTCCAGGTTGATGCCGCCAAACGTAGGCTCCAGCGCCTTCACGATGCGGATAAACTCGTCGGGGTCTTCGGCGTCAATCTCAATATCGAAGCAGTCGATGCCCGCGAACTTCTTGAACAACACGCCCTTGCCTTCCATCACCGGCTTCGAGGCCGCCGGCCCGATGTTGCCCAGGCCCAGCACCGCCGTGCCGTTGCTGATAACGGCCACCAGGTTGCCCTTGGCCGTGTATTTGTACACGTCGTCGGGGTTTTTGGCGATGGCCTTGCAGGGCTCGGCCACGCCCGGCGAGTAAGCCAGCGCCAGGTCGAGCTGGGTGCTCACGGGCTTGGTGGGCACTACCTCGATTTTGCCCTGCGGGCTGAGCTCGTGGTAGTCGAGGGCGTCTTGGGGGTTGATTTTGAGCATGGTGGAAGCTGAGACCAAACAAAAACGGCCGCGAACCAATCGCGGCCGTTGGGCAAAATTACGCGGTAAATGCTGGGCGCTACCCGCCCACTACTAGTTTCTGGCCCAGCTTCACCTGGTCGGAGGCCAGGTGATTGAGCCGCTTGAGCTCCGCCAGGCTCAGCCCAAAGCGCCGGGCGATGCTGAAGAGCGTGTCGCCGGGCTGCACGATGTGGGTTGCCAATTGGGGGCTGTCGGCCAGCATTTTGGCCTCTGCTTTGGCGCGGCGGCTAGCCGGGGCAGCAGCCGCTACGGGCGCGGCAGTGGCATCGGCTGGGGCGGTCAGGCGCAGTTTTTGGCCCACCAGCACCGTTTCGCTGCTTAGCTTATTCCACTCTTTCAGCTGCTCCGGGCTCACGCCCTGCTCGCGGGCCAGCCGGGTCAGGTTGTCGCCGGGCCGCACGGTGTACAGCGTGGCCGAGGCCGATTCTTCTCTGGCCGGGCGCGCCTCAGCGCGGCCCATTGGCCGCGTTTCGGGCATAGCCGCCACGGCTACCGGGCGCGCCGGGCGGCGGGCTGGCGCGTTTTCCTCCGCATCAGTGGCATCCTTGTCCGAAGCAGTAATAAGCTGGGCCGCCCTGGCCGCTAAGGCAGCTTTTACTTCGGCCTGGCGAGTGGCGACCACCGAGCTAGCTCGGCGCCTGCCTTCCCGAACCGGGGCACTGGCCGGGGCTACCGGGCTTAAGTCGGCCCCGGTGGTTTCGGTAGCTGCGATGGCTTCCGTAGCAGTCGAGTCGGCCGCCATACCCAGCCGAGCCGCCGCGCTAACCTTGGCAGCTGCGGCAGCTTGGGTGATGGAGAGGCGTTTTTGGGCCGCCGCGCGGGCCGCCATCAGCCGCTGCACGCGGGCCAGCTCCTTGGCCTGGGCCGCTTCCTGGGCAATGCGCTCCTGCGCCTGCCGGGCGTAGCGCGCGTTGGCGGCTACCAATTCCTGCCAGGCTGGGTCTTCGGGCGTGGTGCGGCGTAGCGCAGCCACGGTGGTGGGCGGTGGGGTGGGGGCGGCCGGCTGGCTGGGGCGCGGGGCGGGCGCGGCGGGCAGCGTCACCAGCACCACGAGCTGCTTGCCGGGTTTTAGGGGCTGGCCTTTGCGCAGGTTGTTCCACTTGCGCAGTTGGGTCTGGCTGACTTCGTACTTCTCGGCCACGGTGGCCAGCGTCTGGCCCTTGCGCAGCGTGTAGCTGAGGCGGCGGTAGCGCGGCGTGCTGTCGGGCGCGGCCGTTTTTTGGGCGGCTAGGTTGGCGCTGGGCCACGGCTCCACGCCGGGAATTTGGGCTAGCAGCGGTGCCAGCGGCTGCGGCAGCTCGGCCGCCGGCTGGCAGTAGCCTATCAGCGTCGCATAATCGACATCGCCCAAATGCTCGCGGGCCGCGCTTGGGTAGCGCAGTACGTAGGGCCGGTAGCCGGCCGGTAGGCTGGGGCGGCGCAGCTCGGGGTTGTAGCGCGTCAGGGCCAGCGAGTCGGTGTAGCCCAGGGCGCGGCTGAGGCGGCGCAGGTCGATGGCCTGCCCGCGCAGCGTCAGCGTATCGAGGGGCTCGTAGTGCTGGTAACGCAGCGCGGGGCTGGGCAGGTCGTGCTCCTGGGAGTAGGTCATGGCGTACATGATGGCCGTGAAGGTGGGCACGTAGTTGCGCGTTTCGGCCGGCATGTGCGGGTACATATCCCAGAAGCTGCGCTTGCCGGTGCGCTTCATCACGCGCTGCACGTTGCCGGCGCCCCAGTTGTAGGCCGCCAGCACCAATTCCCAGTCGTGAAACATGCGGTAGAGGTCGCGCAGGTACTTGCAGGCGGCCTCGGTCGATTTCTCGGGGTGCATGCGCTCATCCACCCATTCGTCGCGTTTCAGGCGCATGTCGTTGCCCGTAGCGGGCATAAACTGCCACAGGCCCGCCGCGCCCACGCGCGACTTGGCCGTGGGAATCAGCGCCGACTCTACCACCGACAAGTATTTCAGCTCGTCGGGCAGGTTGTACTTGGCCAGGTATTTCTCAAAAATCGGAAAATAAAAGTCGCGCCGCTCCAGCACGCGCTGCGTGTAGCCGCGCTGCCGCTCGGTAAAGAGCCGCACGTAAGCCATCACGGCATTATTAAACTGGTGCGGCGCGGCGGTCTCGAAGCAACTCATGCGGTCGCCCACCAGCTCTTGCACGGTGGCCGGCGTGTGCAGCCAGGCCCAGCGCGCCGAGTCAATTTCCAGCTCTAGCGGCTCGGCGGCCAGCGAGTCGATAGCGGCCGCCGGTAGGTCAATAGTAGCCTGTTGCAGAGTGTCTTCCGGCAGGGTCTGGCCGGGGCGCGGCACCTGCTGCGCGGCGGCTGGTAGTGCCCCCAGCGCCAGGGCCCACCCGAGTAGGCGGCCGGTCAATTTCCCCCAGAAAGCGGGTCGATTAGCTGACCCCGGTACTTGGTGCGGTACTTTCATTGAGCTAAGGTAAAATCCATATCCTGAACGGCCTAACCGTTAGCAAAGCTTACTAAAAAAAACTGACTGACCACGGAGCAGGCAGCTACGCGGGCAGTCAGTTTAAGGTTGTCCGGCGCAGCGCCCGGCGCTGGCGCTACGCCGCTGGCACGGCCATCAGCGCATTGGCGAAGGCCAGCAAATCGGCCTCGCGGAACGCGCCGCTCAGTATCTGCAAGCCTATTGGCAGCCCTTCGGCATCTTCCCCGGCCGGAATAGAGATGGCCGGCACGCCCGAAAGCGACGCCTGCACCGTAAAAATATCGGCCAGGTACATGCTCACCGGGTCTTGCTTTTCGCCGATTTTGAAGGCCGTGGTCGGCGTAGTCGGCAGCACCAAAAAGTCGTACTGGCGCAGCAGCTCGTCTGTTTTCTCCTTGATGAGCCGGCGCACGCGCTGGGCCTTGGTGTAGTAAGCGTCGTAGTAGCTGGCGCTGAGCACGAACGTGCCCAGCATGATGCGGCGCTGCACCTCGGGCCCAAAACCCTGGGCGCGGGTCTTTTTGTAGAGCGATTCCAGGTCCGTGGCATCGGGGGCGCGGTAGCCGTACTTCACGCCGTCGAAGCGCGAGAGGTTGGAGCTGGCCTCGGCCGTGGTGAGGATGTAGTAGGTCGGAATCATCTCGTCCAAGTACGGGAAGTCAACGGGCTCCACTACGTGGCCCTGGCTGCGGAGCGCGTCCAGGGTCGTAGCCAGCGCGTCGCGCACCTCGGGCTGCAGGCCCGGCCGGTCGATGGCTTCCTTGAGGTAGCCGATGCGGTAGTGGGGCAGGGGCTCCAGAAGCGCGGTGTACACGGGCACGGGCTGCTCGCTGGCGGTGCTGTCCATGCCGTCGGGGCCGGCCATTACTTCGAGCAGGCGGGCGGCATCCTCCACCGAGTGGGTGATAGGCCCGATTTGGTCGAACGACGAAGCGAATGCCACCAGCCCGTAGCGCGAAATGCGCGAGTAGGTGGGTTTCAGTCCCACCACGCCGCAAAACGCGGCCGGCTGGCGCACCGAGCCGCCCGTGTCGGAGCCGATGGACGCCAAGCACATGTCGGCCTGCACCGCCACCGCCGAGGCACCCGACGAGCCGCCCGGCACCCGGCTCGGGTCCAGCGCGTTGCGCGCGGGCCCAAAAGCCGAGTTTTCGTTCGAGCCGCCCATGGCAAACTCATCGCAGTTTTGGCGGCCGATAAAAATGGCGTCTTCGGCCAGCAGGCGCTGCACGGCGGTGCCGGTGTATAGCGACTTAAACCCGTCGAGGATGCGGCTGCTGCTTTGCAGCGAGTGGCCCTGGTAGGCTAGTACGTCTTTGAGGCCGATGACCATGCCGGCGAGGCGGCCGGCGGTGCCATTAGCGAGTTTTTGGTCGATGGCATCAGCTTGCTGGCGGGCTTCGTCGGCCCATACTTCCAGAAAAACGTTGAGCTCGGCGTTGCGCTGCTCGATGTTAACCAGATAATACTCAACGAGCTGGCGGCAGGACGTGGTGCCCGCCGCCAGCTCGCGCTGAATTTCCGAAAGGGAAGAATATTGTGGTTTCAATTCTTAGGCGTCAGGTGAAGACTGGTCGAGGCGCGGCTTAGTACCAGCTACTCCGCTCGGCGCCGGCAGGGGCGTGTCGTGCGAGTGAGCTACCGGTGCGGCGGCCGGCGAATTTACGGCATCGTGGGCATTATACACCGGGGGCACGGGCTCGTAGCCGGTGGCAGTGGGCGGCACGTGGCCGTATTGCGGCTGCTGGTAGGGCGGCTGCGACGGGTCGTAGGGTGCCTGTTGCGGCGGGTACTGGGTTTGGTTGGGGTACTGATTGGGGCGATTTTGGCCCGCGTTCTCAAACTCGTTGCGAATCTCGCTGCTCGCGTCCTTAAATTCCCGGATGCCCTTGCCGAGGCCCCGCGCGAGCTCCGGAATTTTATTGGCCCCGAAGAAAATGAGAATGACGACCATTATCAAAATCAGTTCGGAGCCGCCGATGTCGCCGAGAAAAAGCAAGGAAGAAGTCATAACGAAGGGGAGTTGAAAGCTAAGAAAATTAAACTAAGCGGCTTAAAGCTTGAAGCTAGGCAGCCGGGTTATTGGGGTTGTAAGGAGCCGTCGGGTTGTTGGGCAGCTGGCCGGGCGCCGGCTGGCCATAAGGCTGGTTGGGCTGGCCCTGGTAATGGCCGGGCTGGCCGGAGTATTGACCGGGCTGGCCGGGTGCCTGGTTGGGCTGGCCCGGTGCCTGGAAGGGTGGGCGCGGCTGCTCGGTGGAGGCATCCTTAAACTCACGCACGCCCTGGCCCACGCCCCGAAACAGCTCCGGAATGCGCTTGGCACCAAAAAACAGCACGAGCACGAAAATGATGAAGATGATAGTCTTCGGGTTGCTCAGGAACAAAAGCGTGACGAGAAGCATGGGCGGGTGGCAAAATAGCCGTTAGGCGAAATGAAAAAAGGGAAGGAGTCAGCTATACGATAAAACTACTGGCTCGGACTGCTACAAAGGTACCAGCGCCATCGCTTTTGCTCAGCAAGGCATTGCGCGGCCCTAAAAGCGGCCCTCCGCAAGGAAACCGGCGTAGGGTAAAGCACTGGCAGCTCCCGAACTACGAAATGTTATTAATAACTTAACGTATGAATAGCTTGTTAGAATAATATTTAGAGCTTTTTTAGTGCCATTTGTCGAGTATAAGGCACTTTTCATCGAAAAAATTCGGGCATAGCGCGCATATATCGCGCAAAACCGCCAACTTTGCAGAGGTTAGCAACCTGACACTGTAATCGACCTATGGCCGATTCGGGAAAGGGAAGTTGGCTAAGTTTGTTTTCATAGCTCAGAAAGACGCCGGGTATTGCCCGGCGTTTTTTTATGAGCGCACCGCCAGCGGGGTGGCGCGGCGCAGCTGCCGCCCTTCCAGCAGATATACTAAGGCTATGAAAACTAAGGTTAAAGCCATTCCGAGCGCGTAGCCCGCACTTTTGGGTAGTACCTGAATGCCGGCTTGCCCCGCCACTACCAGCCCCACCGCGCCCAGCAGCCACAGCAGCAGCCGGCCCATGGGGTAAGGTACGGGAAAGTGCCGCTCGCCCAGCCACCAGCACAGGGCCGCCATCATAAAGTAGCAGGCCAGCGTGGCCCAGGCGCTGCCCATGTAGCCGAGCACGGGTATCAGCAGCAGGTTGAGCACGATGGTAAGCACTGCCCCGGCCGCCCCGATGTAGGTGCCAAAATACGTTTTGTCGGTGAGCTTAAACCACACCGAGAGGTTGTAGTACACGCCTAAAAACAGGTTGGCCAGCAGTAGGATAGGCACTACGCCCAGCCCTGTGCGGTATACGGCGCTACGCAGGAAAAGAGGCCCTATCCAACTCAAGTTCAGACTGATGCCTACGAAGATAAACGCGCAGCACAGGGTAAACCATTTTAAAACCAGCGCAAACGTAGCGGGCGAGTTTTTTTCGGTGCTTTGGGCAAAGAAAAATGGCTCGGCAGCGTAGCGAAACGCCTGGATAACCAGCGACATAAAGATGCTGAGCTTGTAGCAGGCCCCGTACACGCCGTTGGCCGCCTCCGAGCTGAGGCCGGGGTAAAAGCCCTTGGGCAGGTAGGCCGGCAGCATGAGGCGGTCGAGGGTTTCGTTGGCAATGCCAGCCAGGCCCATCAGCATCAGGGGGAACGAGTAAGCCAGCACGGGCCGTAGAAACTCCAGATTGGGCCAGCGAAAGCGAAAAGCCAATAGCTCGCGCCACAATGCGACCAGCGTCAGGGCTGAAGCTGCCAAGTTGGACAGAAAGATGTATCCGATGCCTAGGGTAGGATTGTAGACTGCTGCTACCAAGGGTTTTAGGCCCGCCAGCAGGCTGCCGGGCGCGCTACGCTCCACAGCTGGGCACAACACCACGAAGAACAGATTCAGCCCTACGTAAACCAGGATATTGAACAACCGAATGGTGGCAAACTTGCGCGCCTTGTTTTCTAGCCGCAGCCGTGCAAAAGGCAGCGCCACCACCGCATCGAGCCCCAGAATGAGGGCCATCCACACAATGTACGTTTCGGTGCCGGGTGGCAAGTGCAGCAACCCCACCAGCGGCCGCGCTAGCAAGCCCAAAGCGGTAGTGAGGCATAGGCTACTGATAACGAGCATGGTGAGCATGCGATTGTACAGCTCCTGGCGGTCGGCGCCCGGCCGGTTGGCAAAGCGCAGAAAAGTGGTTTCGAGCCCGTAGGTGAACAGCACGTTCATGAACGACACGTAGGCGTACAGGGCCGTCACGACGCCGTATTCGGCGGGTACAAAATGGCCCGTGTAGATTGGCACCAGCAGGTAGCTCAGCACCCGCCCCACTATGCTGCTCACGCCGTAAGTGGCCGTTTGCGAGGCTAGCTTTTTCGCAATACTCATTCCTTGAGGAAACGAGAGTCTGGGACGGGAAAATCATTGTGAAGCTTGATTTTCTGCCCGACTTCTCCTTAAAAATTATTTTCCGGTGAAACTAGCCGCGCGTTTTTCCAGAAAAGCAGCAGTGCCTTCGCGGAAATCTTCGGTGCCAAAAGCCTGGCCAAAGGCGGCTGCCTCGGCGGTGTAGCCGGCCTCGCCGCCGTGGTCGAAGTAGGTATTTACGCAGGCGATGGTTAGGGCTACGGCGGCGGGGGCTTTGCTTAGTATTTTGGTTAGTAAGGCCCTGCTGAAATCGAGTAGCTCAGCCTGGGGCACTACGTGGTTGGCCAGGCCCAGGCGCAGGGCTTCGTCGGCCTTTACCTGGTTGGCGGTGAGCAGCAGCTCCAGTGCCTTGCCTTTGCCCACCAATTGTACCAGGCGCTGGGTGCCGCCGTAGCCGGGCAGTAGGCCCAGGTTTACTTCGGGCTGGCCAAAGCGGGCATTTTCAGAGGCTACCCGAATGTGGCAGGCCATGGCCAGCTCGCAGCCGCCCCCCAGCGCAAAGCCATTGACGGCCGCTACCACGGGCTTGGGGCTGGTTTCGAACTGCCGAAACACCGCCTGGCCTTGGGCCGAAGCTTGCTGCGCGCCCGGGCCACTTAGCTGAGCCAGCTCGGCGATGTCGGCCCCGGCCACGAAGGCTTTTTCGCCGCTGCCCGTGAGCAAAATGCCGCGCACCCTGGCGTCTTGCCGGGCGTCGGCAATGGCTTGGCCCAACTCCGCGATGGTGGCCGCATTGAGGGCATTGAGCTTAGTGGGCCGGTTGACGGTGATGGTAAGGATGCCGGTGGCGGCATCCAGGTCATAGAGTAGGTTTTCGAAGGTGGCGGCCATAAGGAACGTAGGCAATGGGTAAAGCGGCGCCAAAGGTACGGCCGGGCCAATGGTGGTTCAGGTCTGCGTGCCACGCCGCTGGTTTTGCCTAAAAAACAGCTGGTTGAATCTCCGTATAGGATATTACCTGCATATTGCAGTATAATTAGCGGTGCTGGCTATTCAGTATATGCTATTCGTGTATTCGTGGCTGGCCCGCCTAAAACCCCTCCTTAATACATCCATTCACTCTTTCTTCCTTCTTCACTCATGAGCGTCATTTCCGAATTTAAAGAATTCATTTCTAAAGGCAACGTGCTCGATTTGGCGGTTGGTGTCATAATCGGTAGCGCTTTTGGTAAGATTGTTACTTCGCTTACCGACGACGTTATCATGCCTGTTCTGAGCGTGTTCACAAGTGGTATCGACTTCAAGGAGAAGTTTTTTGCCTTGAATGGCCAGCACTACGAAACACTGAAAGCAGCCCAGGATGCCAAGGCCGCCGTAGTGAGCTACGGCAATTTTATCAACGCGGTCATCTACTTCTTAATCATCGCTTTCGTCATTTTTTGGGTTGTCAAACTGGCTAATCGCTTCAAGCGGCCCGCGCCAGCTACCGCGCCCACCGCGCCCGTAGCCACCATAGAAGCGGTGTTGCTGACTGAAATTCGCGACATCCTGCGTGCCCGCAGCTAGGTTTTTGCCCCCAAAGCCCCCTAATTTAGCCGTTCCGCCGCCTGTTCAATCTGGAACTTAGTTTCTTGAGCCAACGGTTGGTACCGTACTCTAGGAGTTACCTATTCCCTCTTTCTTCCCGTGAAAAACCTGTTTTCTGTTGTACTGCTGGTTGGCGCAGCCAGCCTGCTTGCCACCCCGGCGGCCCACGCCCAAAGCCGCAAAGAAAAGCGCGCCGCCGCCGCCATGGCGCAGCCCGCTGCCCCCAAGCAGCTAACCCCCGAAGAGGCTGCCCAAGAGCAGCAGCTTCGCATTCTGGAGTCGCGTGCGGGCAATACCAGCCTCGGCGACGGCAACGGCGGGGCGTTCCGCCAGCTCGACAAAAATACTGGCGGCTTCACGGTACGTAAGTATAAGTCGCTGCGCGGCCAGGAAAACAAGCGCGGCGAGGGCCACCAGGCCCCTGGCATCGACCCCAAAGGCGAGCCGCTGACCATGCGCAAGCACAAGAAGAATTTCTTTTCCCTCTAAACCGCAGATTCAAACGGATTAAACGGATTTCGCAGCTACGCTTGCTGCGCAAGCTGACTACTCAGTTTACCGCTCTGACTGTTGAGACAAGCGAGCAATAAGAAAGGCCACCCAAACGGGTGGCCTTTCTTATTGCTCGCTGACATTATCGAACTGAGTAGTCAGCCCGCCGCAGGCGGGCGTATCTGTTAAATCCTAAGAATCCGTTTGAATCTGCGGTCTGGATTAGAGTTTGCGCTTGATTTCCTGTTCCTCAAAGCCCTCAATGTTGTCGCCCTCTTGGAGGTCGTTGAAGCCTTTGATGGAAATACCGCACTCGTAACCTTGGCGCACTTCCGACACATCGTCTTTGAAGCGCTTGAGGTCCTGAATATCGCCGGTATACTGCACGATGCCGTTGCGCACCACCCGCACACGGGTTTTGCGGGTCAGCGTGCCGTCCGTCATCATGCAGCCGGCAATGGTGCCGACTTTGGTGATGTTGAACACTTGGCGAACCTCGGCGTTGGCCGTGACCACCTCGTGCAGCGTTGGGGCGAGCATGCCTTCCATCGCGTCCTTCACCTCGTTGATGGCGTTGTAGATGATGGAGTACAAGCGGATATCAATTTGCTCCTGCTCGGCCAAGCGGCGGGCGCTCTGCGAAGGCCGCACCTGGAAGCCGATGATAATGGCATCGGAGGCCGAAGCCAGCAACACATCGCTTTCCGAAATGGCACCCACCCCTTTGGTCAGGATGTTCACCTTCACTTCGGGCGTGCTCAGCTTTAGCAGCGAGTCGGAGAGGGCTTCTACCGAACCGTCCACGTCACCTTTTACCAGAATATTCAGTTCCTTAAACGAGCCGATAGCCAGGCGACGGCCAATCTCGTCGAGGGTAATGTGCTTCTTGGTACGGATGCTCTGCTCACGGGCCAGCTGCTGGCGCTGGGTAGCCAATTCGCGGGCTTCGCGCTCGGTTTCCATCACCTGAATGCGGTCGCCGGCCTGTGGGGCACCCGTGAGGCCAAGTACCTGCACCGGCGTGGCCGGGCCAGCTACTTTTTTCTTTTTGCCGCGGTAGTCGGTCATCGCCTTCACGCGGCCGTAGTGCGGGCCGGCCAGTACGATGTCGCCCACGTTCAAGGTCCCGGTTTGAACTAGCACGGTAGTTACGTAGCCGCGGCCTTTGTCCAGCTCTGCTTCGATTACCGTACCGATGGCGTTGCGGTCAGGGTTAGCGGTAAGCTCCAACAATTCGGCCTCAAGTAGCACTTTCTCAAGCAGTTCTTCAACGCCGAGGCCCGACTTGGCCGAAACCTCCTGGCTCTGGTATTTGCCACCCCATTCCTCTACCAGGATGTTCATCTGCGAAAGCTCTTCGCGGATTTTCTCGGGGTTGGCGGATGGTTTGTCAACCTTGTTGAGGGCGATGATAATCGGCACACCCGCCGCTTGCGCGTGGTTAATGGCTTCCTTGGTCTGCGGCATCACCGAGTCGTCGGCCGCGATTACGATAATCGCGATGTCTGTCACCTTCGCGCCACGAGCACGCATAGCCGTAAAAGCTTCGTGACCAGGCGTATCGAGGAAGGTGATGGGTGAGCCTGACTTGGTCGTAACCTCGTAGGCACCAATGTGCTGCGTGATACCGCCGGCTTCGCCTTTGGCTACACTCGCACTCCGGATGTAGTCGAGCAGCGACGTTTTGCCGTGGTCAACGTGGCCCATGATGGTCACGATAGGAGCACGCGGCTGCAAGTCCTCGGGCGCATCGCTCATGTCGATAGCTTCCTCGTCCTCTTCAGCCGACAAGAACTCTACGTCAAAGCCAAATTCATCGGCAATCACCGTAATGGCTTCGGCGTCGAGGCGCTGGTTAATCGACACGAACATGCCCATGCTCAGGCACACCCGGATTACTTCGTTCACGTTCACATCCATGAGGGACGCGAAGTCGTTAGCCGAAATAAACTCGGTGATTTTGAGAGTTTTGGCATCCAGCTCGTTTTGGGCACGCAGCGCTTCACGCTCTTCGGCGGCCATGCCGCGCTTGTCGCGGCGGTAGCGGGCACGGTTGGCAGCAGCGTTGTTTTTGCCGCCGCTCAGCTTGGCCAGCGTAGCCTTGATTTGCTCCTGAATCTGCTTGTCGTTCTGCTCGGGCGTAAGCGGCACCTGCGGCGTGCGAGGCGCGTTTTGGCCCGGCCGATTCTGGCCAGGACCGCCGGGACGGTTGCCTTGGCCAGGGCCGCCGGGGCGGTTGCCACCTTGGCCGGGGCCGCTGGGGCGGTTGCCCTGGTAGCCACCGCCACCACCTTGCTGGCCGGCGCCGGTACCCGTAGCTCCACCACCCGGCTGGCCGGGAGCGGGCAGGCGCTGGCGTTTCTTCTGGTTATTGTTGTTCGTGCCCACGCCGCTCTTGCGCACGTCGGACGACGCCACCGGGCGCGGGCCACGGCCCCCAGGACCACGGCGGCTGGAATCAACCGGCAGCTGAATTTTACCCAGCACTGTCAAGCCTTTCAGCTGGTCAGCTTTGGCCGTGATGGTGCCTTCTTCGGCCGCAGGCACCTCGGGCGCGGCACTAGCTGCTGGCGCGGTAGGCGTAGGAGCCGAGGCAGGCGTAGGCGCAGCAGGAACTGCCGCTACCGGAGCCGCTTGAGCGGCTGGTGCGGCAGTAGGGGCAGGCGCTACCGCCGGAGTTGGGGCGGCCTGGGCCACCGGCGCAGGCTGGGCTACGGAAGCAGGAGCCTGAACTGGCGTAACTACCTGGATGGGCTCCGCCTTGATTACTGGAGCTGCCTGCGGAGCTGGCGCAGCCGCTACTGGTGCGGGAGCCGCAGCTGCGGGAGCAGCCGGAACTGGCGCGGCCGGCCGCGGCGGAACCACGCGACCCTTGCTGTCAAGCTCAATCTTGCCAAGTACTTTCAGGCCCGGTGCCTTGGGTGCTTCGGCCACTGAGGCAGGGGCAGGCGCGGGCGCAGGAGCCGGGGGAGCGGCTACTGGGGCTGCCGCCGCTGGCGCGGGAGTGGGCGTAGCAACGGGAGATGGAGCAGGAGCAGCTTGCACGACCGGCGCGGGAGCCGGCTGCGGTGCTGCCACCGGAGCCACAGCCACCGGCTGCGCAACGGGGGCCGGAGCCGCTACTACTGGCTTGGGCGCCGGAGCGGGCGCGGCGGGCTTGGCCGCCGCAGCTTGCGCCTGGGCGTTGAGCTCACTCTGGCGGCGCGCCTGGGTGTGGCGCTGCGCTTCCTGCTTGTCCTGCGCCGAGGCGGCAAATTCTTTTTCTAACAGGGATACCTGCTCACCAGTGAGCTTGGTGGTAGGCTTATTTTCGACTGCAATGCCCTTGCGGGCAAGTGTCTCGACTGCCCGGTCGATACCAATATTCAGGTCTTTGGCTGCCTGTAAAAGCCGTTTCGGGGTTGCTTCCGCCATTCTATGAAGTTGCGAACGATACGTTCTGGAGTGCA
>JAKONR010000228.1 GCA_022701825.1 Hymenobacteraceae bacterium
AACACGCTGCCCGGCCGCAGGTCATACGTCACGAGGTCGACGGTGTGCGTGCCGTGGCCTTGCGTGACATACAGCAGCAAATAAAACGAGTGCCCGTGCGGCGCGTTTACGTGCGGAAACCGCTCGACGTGCGCCCGCAGTTGCTCGGCGTAGTAGGGCGTGCGGGCCTGCGGAAACGAAGCCAGCGCCAGCACCGGCGGGGTAGGGGCTTTCAAGCGTGCGAGTAAAATTGTTGCCAAAGCAAAGGTCTCGTAAAAAGCGAGTCATGCCGCGACAGGCTCAGCATAACTCGCTTTTTACAATCATTCTTACCCTCAGAATACGCCTGCCCGGCCTAGCCGGCCCGCTCGGCGGTGCTGGCGGGCAGCCATTGGTCGCGCTGGCACTCGGGGCAGGTGGAGGGCGCGCCGGCGGCCAGCTGCTGCACATAGCCGCAGCAGTAGCAGGCGTGCGGGCCAGCTGTGTCGGCGCGGCGCAGCAGGCGCTCGCAGCGCTCGGGCCGGATGGGCAGGCCCGCCTGCACGGGGTCGGCCGAGGGGTAGAAATACACGCTCAGGCTGCCGGTGGCTTCCATGTAGGCCAGGCGCACCTGGCCCAGGTGCTCGACTTGCTGCTGCCGCAGCTCGCCAAACAGCTCTTTTTGGGTGAGGCGCAGCTGCCGGAAATTTTCGAGCTTGATTCTGCCATCCTCAATGAGCAGCACGGGCTTGCCCTCTAGCCAGTCGCTGAGGCGCGGAAAGCGCCGGGTGAGCAGGTTGAACAGCCAGTACAGGCCCGTGACGACCACAAACACCACGGCCGCGTAGAGCAGCGAAGTGGTGCCGTAAAACATGGTATCGCCCGCCGCCGAGCCCAGCGCCAGCACCAAGCTGATTTCAAAAATGGAGAGCTGCCGCACCCCGCGCCGGCCCGTCACGCGCAGCGCGATGATGATAATAAAATACATGACCACGCAGCGAAACACGATTTCGCCCAGGTAGGCCGGGGGCGTGCGGGGCGTCCAGATAATGCGGTGCCAGTCGAAGGGTACGAGCGGATTAGTGGCGAGCAGCATAAACTAAAAGGGCGTAAATGAGTAGCATAGGAGGCACTGCCCGGCAGCGGCCGTAATTTTACCATTTGCCTTTACGCTAACCTCCGCCATGAGATACCCGCTGCTCGCCGCTACCGCGCTGCTGCTCACCGCCGCCGCGCCGGCCACTACTGCGGTCGCGCCGCGCAGTCGCACGTTTTTGCTAATGTGCCGGGCCGAGGTGCCTGTGCAGCCAGCCGGCACTAAGCAGCTGGAGTTTTGGATGCCCGTGCCGCACAGCGATAAGAACCAGGCTGTGCGTGACCTCAAGATTGAGGCCGGGGCACCTTACAAGGTAGAAACCGACCAGTACGGCAACCAAGTGCTGCACCTGAAATCAGCCGCGCCAACCCAGCCGCTCACCGTCATGCTCACGGCCCGCGTCACGCGCCGCGAGCACCTCAACCTGCGCGCCACCGACGACCACGCCCCCGCCGAAACCGAAGCCACCGACCCCAACCTCACGCGCTGGCTGGCCCCCGACCGCCTCGTGCCGCTCGATGCCAGAATCAAGGCCCAAGCCCAGGAAGTGGTGGGCAAAGCCCACGCTACCACGCCCTTGGCCCAGGCCCGCGCCATCTACGAGCACGTGGTGAGCACCGTGACCTACGACAAAACCGGCCAGGGCTGGGGCCGCGGCGACATCTACTACGCCTGCGACGCCCGGCGCGGCAATTGCACCGATTTTCACGCCATCGTCATCGGCTACTGCCGGGCGCTGGGTATTCCGGCGCGCTTCAGCATCGGGCTGCCGCTGCCCGCCGAGCGCGGCCACGGCGAGGTAAAAGGCTACCACTGCTGGGCCGAGTTCTTCACCAAAGAAACCGGCTGGGTGCCCGTCGATGCCTCCGAGGCCGCCAAAAACCCGGCCAAGCGCGCCTATTTCTTCGGCGCCCACGACGAGAACCGCGTCGAGTTTACCCGCGGCCGCGACCTGAACCTGGTGCCCAGGCAGGCTGGCCCGCCGCTCAACTACTTCGTGTATCCCTACGCCGAGGCCGATGGCCAGCCGCTGGAAAATGTGGCCCACACCTACACATTTGAGGATGTGACGGAAAAGTAGGCGCACTTAGAAGCACGAAAAACGTCCGTCATGCTGAACGTAGTGAAGCATCTCTACCGCACCGTTGGATGAGGCGGTAGAGATGCTTCAACAAGCTCAGCATGACGGACGGTTTCGTTTAAAAGCTACCACCGACTCCCTACGGTGCCAGCACGAGCTTGCCGAAATTCTCGCCCGAAAACAGCTTGTTCAGCGTCGGCAGGAAGTTTTCGATGCCGTGCTCGGTTTGCACTTTGGGCGCCGTGAGCTGGCCTTCGCGCAGCCAGCCGGCCATTTCGCGGGCAGCCTCGTCGAAGCGGGCGGCGTTGTCGCCCACCAAAATGCCCTCCATGCGGGCGCGGTTCACGAGCAGCATCATGTAGTTGGCGGGGCCTTTGGTGGGCGCGGTGTTGTTGTACTGCGAGATGGCGCCGCAGATAACGATGCGGGCCTTGAGGTTAATCTGGAGCAGCACCGTGTCCAGAATTTCCCCGCCCACATTGTCGAAATACACGTCGATGCCAGCGGGGCAGGCGGCGCGCAGGGCGGCTGCCACGTCTTCGGTTTTGTAGTTGAGGCAGGCATCAAAACCTAACTCATTGACGCAGTAATCGACCTTGGCCTGGTCGCCGGCCAGGCCCACCACGCGGCAGCCTTTGAGCTTGGCTATTTGGCCCACTACGCTGCCCACGGCACCGGCCGCGCCGCTCACCACCACGGTGTTGCCGGGCTGGGGCTGGCCGGTGTCGAGCAGGCCAAAATAGGCCGTCAGGCCGGGCATACCGAGGGTAGCCAGGTAGGTTTCGAGCGGGGCGAGGCTGGTATCGACCTTGCGCAGGTAGGCGGGGTGGGCGGGGTCCTGGGCGGCGTCGCCCTCGCGCAGCACGTACTGCTGGGCGCCGAGCACGCCCGTCACGTAGTCGCCCACCGCGAAGGCGGGGTGCTGCGACTCCACCACCTGGCCCGCCGCCAGGGCCCGAAACACCTCGCCAATGGCAATGGGCGGCGCGTAGCTTTTGCCGGCATTCATCCAGCCGCGCATGGCGGGGTCGAGCGAGATAAGGCTGGTTTTGACGAGGACTTGGCCGGCTTGCAGGGGCGGAATTTCGACGGTTTCGATGGTCAGATTTTCGGGCTTAGGCAGGCCTTGGGGGCGCGAGGCCAGTAGCACGCGGGTGTTGGAATAAGACATGAGACAGGGGCTAGTTAAGGGCAAGCGCCGCCTTGGGTGGGGCGGCGCTTGCGGGTTGTAAATCAGGCGGCTTTAGCGGGCGTGGGCGCTTGTAGCTCGGCCACGTCGGCGGCCGTGAGCCGGAGCGCCATTGCCTCGGTTAGCTCCCGCACCTGGCCGGGGCTGGTGCCGCTGGCGATGGGCGCCGTGATGCCGGGCGCCTGCATCAGCCAGGCCAGCGCCACTTGGGCGGGGGTGGCCGCGTGGCGGTCGGCCACGGCATCGAGGGCTTTCAGGAGCTGGAAGCCTTTGTCATTGAGGTACTTCTTGCCAATGCCCGCGCCGCGCTGGCTTTTCTGCAAGTCGGCCGCCGAGCGGTACTTGCCGGTGAGGAAGCCGGCGGCCAGCCCGAAATACGGAATCACGCCGATGCCGCTGGCCCGTACGATGGCAAGGTCGTCTTTTTCAAAGGTTTCGCGGTCGTAGAGGTTGTACTCGGGCTGGAGGCTTTCGTAGCGCGGCAGGCCGTTTTGGGCGGCGGCGAGGGCGGCTTGCAGGCGCGCGGGCTTGAAATTGGAGGCCCCGATGGCGCGGATTTTGCCTGCTTGCAGCAGCTCGGCGTAGGCTTCGAGCGGCTCGGTCACGGGCAGGCTCTCGTCGTCTGCGTGGCTCTGGTAGAGGTCGATGTAGTCGGTTTGCAACCGCTTCAGCGACGCCTCCACGGCCTGCTTGATGCGAGCTTTGGAAAGGCCGCTTTTACCGTCGCCCAGGTCCATGCCTACTTTAGTGAAAATCAGCACGTCGTCGCGCCGGCCGCGCTGCCTCAGCCAGTTGCCAAGCACGGTTTCGGACTGCCCGCCGCCCGCGTGGCCGGGCGCCCAGGCCGAGTACACGTCGGCCGTGTCAATGGCATTGCCACCGCCCGCCACGAAGGCGTCGAGCACGGCGAAGGAAGTCTGTTCGTCGGCCGTCCAGCCAAATACATTGCCGCCCAGCACGAGCGGGGCGAGGTGCAGGCCGGAGTGGCCGAGTTCACGAAGGGTTGCCATAGGGTGAAGGAGTGAACTGGTGAATGAGCGAATGAGTGAGGGGCGAACGGTGCCCGCCACGCGCCTCAAGAGCTGTTGCTCTACAACCCCGAAAATGGTGTCCTGTTAGATTTTCACTCGCCCACCCATCTGCTCGTTCACTCGCTCACTCCTTGTTCAGCGCCAGCTGCAGCCCTTGCAGCTCCTGGTTGAGCAGGCGCACGGCCGCTTGCAGCTCGTTGAGCATGTTGGCCCGCACCGTGAGCTGGGCGGCCGAATACCGGCCGCCCGCGCCAAAAAGCAGCGCCGCCAGCTCCTTGCCCTGCCGGGAGGCGGGGTGCGCGAGCTGGCCGTAGTGCTGCCAGCGCTGGCGCGTGTTGTGGGCCAGCGCCGTCTGGCCGCTGTTGCTGAAAGCGGGCTCGGTGAGCATGTACCACACGCTGGGCGGGAAGAGGTCGGAGGTCGGCTTTTCGGCCCACACGTCGGCCAGCAGGTTGCGCGGGTGCGTAAACTCGGCCGTGTGGCTCACGTGCAGCGTCAGCAGCCCCAGGCCTGCCGCCAGCAGCCCACCCCCAATGCCGAAGGCGTACTGCGCTGGTTTATTTTCGATAACCGTGGTGCCGATGCCGCTGGCCGCCCCCATGCCGATGCTCAGCACGTTGAGGCGCTGGGTGCGGCGGTCGTCTTGCCCCGCCAGGTAGCCCGCCACCTGGTCGGCGCGCTCGCCCTCGCAGTCGAGCTCGGCGGCCACGCTGGCCACGGTGGTGCTTACCAAGGCCAGCTGGGCCGCGATGCGCTGGCGCTGGTGCAGCACGGCTACTTCGGCGGCGGGGCCGGGGTGCTGGCGGGCCGCCGCCTCCAGCGCTAGCAGCGCCTGGAGAAGGGGCAAAATACCCGCCGCGTTGGCCGTGAGCAAGTTGCGGCGCGGATAGCGGGCCAGCAGCGCGGGCGTGAGGGCAGCCTCCAAATCGGATTTAGGCGCGAACGCCGCGTCGTAGCGGAAGGGCAGGGGCGGGTCGCAGTAGCCGGCCGCTACTTGCAGGCGTGTAGCCGGGCGGGTGCCGGCGCAGCCGGCCAGCAGAAGCAGTAAGCCAAGTAGGTAGCGAAAAGGCATGGGGCAAGATACTGGCCGAAGCAAAATACACGGCTTGGGCGCCCCGGTGCGGCAAGGGGCCGGCACAGGCAAGCAACGCAAATTAAAACTATGTCGTAAGTTTGCGTCATACTTCAAGAATAGCCCATGACCTACGCTAAAACCACTGCCTTTACCGACGAGCAGCAGCAGCTGGCCCGCGTGGCCAAGGCCCTGGCTCACCCGGCGCGGGTAGCCATTATCCAGTTTTTGGCGAGCCAAAAAACCTGCATTTCGGGCGACATCGCCGCCGAGCTGCCGCTGGCCCGCACTACCGTGTCGCAGCACTTGCAGGAGCTGAAGGCGCTGGATTTGATACGCGGCGAAATCGACGGGCTCACGGTTTGCTACTGCCTCAATACCGAGCTGCTGCGGCAGGTGCACCAGCAGTTTACGGCCTTTTTTCTGGAGGCTACGGCCGGCGAGGCGTGCGGGCCGGGCGAGGCCTGCGAGTGCTGAGCACCCTCCTTTTTTTCTAACTTCTCAACCCGAACAATGCCATGACAATTTTCGAAATCAAGCAGGCTTTGGCCGAAGTAGCAGCGGTCAACTTTCGCCTGCCCACGGGCGAGTACCTGCCCGCGCATTTCCACGTGACGGAAGTGGGGCTGGTGCACAAGCACTTTATCGACTGCGGCGGCGTCGAGCGCCAGGAAAAAGTGGCCAGCTTCCAGCTCTGGGAAGCCGGCGACTACGACCACCGGCTGGCCCCGCAGAAGTTTCTGCACATTCTGGCGCTGTCGGAAAAAATCCTGGGCCGCGACGATTTAGACATCGAAGTGGAGTACCAGCAAGCCACCATCGGCAAGTTTGGCCTCACCCGCGAGGGGGCCGATTTTGTGCTCACGCCCAAGCAAACGGCCTGCCTGGCGCCGGAGGCCTGCGGCATCCCGGCCACCTCGGCCTTCACTTTGCCACAGCTACCGCTCGCGGCCTGCACGCCGGGCGGCGGGTGCTGCTAGCGGCCTTCTTCGCTGATGCTGCTACCTACTCCGTTGCCTCCGCCCGCGGCGGTGGCCCAAAAGAAGCTGTCTGGCCTCGACCGGGGCCTGACGCTGTGGATATTTCTGGCCATGGCGCTGGGCGTGGGCCTGGGCTACCAGGTGCCCGGCATTGGCCGGGCGGTTACTTATTTTTCGGTGGGCACCGTGAACGTGCCGCTGGCCCTGGGCCTCATCCTGATGATGTACCCGCCGCTGGCGAAGGTGAAGTACGAACAGCTGCCCCGCGTGTTTCGCAACGTGCGCATCGTGGGGGTATCGCTGGTGCTCAACTGGCTAGTGGGGCCGCTGCTCATGTTTGGGCTGGCCATCTGGCTGCTGCCCGACAAGCCTGCCTACATGGTCGGGCTGATTCTCATTGGCATTGCGCGCTGCATTGCCATGGTGCTGGTGTGGAACGACCTAGCCGACGGCAGTCGCGAGTACGCGGCCGGGCTGGTAGCGCTCAACTCTATCTTTCAGGTGCTGTTTTATTCGGTGCTAGCCTGGCTGTTTATCAGCGTGTTGCCTCCTTATTTTGGGCTGAAGGGCTACGCCGTGCACGTCGGCATCGGGGACATCGCCCAGAGCGTGCTGCTTTACTTAGGGGTGCCGTTTGCGGCCGGCTTTCTCTCGCGCTACGGGCTGCGCCGGCTGCGGGGCGACGCCTGGTATGAGCGGGTATTTATCCCGGCCATCAGCCCGCTCACGCTCATCGCCTTGCTGGCGACCATTGTGCTGATGTTCAGCCTAAAAGGTGCGCTAGTGGTGCGCCTGCCGCTCGATGTGCTGCGCATCGCGCTGCCGCTGGCTATCTACTTCGGCGTCATGTTCGTGCTCAGCTTTTTGGTCGGTAAGTACTTGGGCGCCAGCTACGCGGAAAACGTATCCATCGCCTTCACCGCCACCGGCAACAACTTCGAGCTGGCCATTGCGGTGGCCATCGGGGTGTTTGGGCTGAACTCGGGGCAGGCGTTTGCGGGCGTCATCGGGCCGCTCATCGAAGTGCCGGCCCTCATCGCGCTGGTCAACCTGGCTTTTTGGCTTCGGCGCCGGCTCTACCCGGCAGCTTCCTAACTAATTACTTTACCCTAAACATCTTATGAAACCTGCCATTCTGGTGCTCTGCACCGGCAACTCTTGCCGCAGCCAACTGCTGCACGGCTACTTGCAGCACTACCTTGGCGCGGGCGCCACCGTGTACAGCGCGGGCGTGGAGGTGCACGGCCTTAACCCCCGCGCCGTGCGCGTGCTGGCCGAAGACGGCCTCGACATCAGCCACCACACCAGCAACCACGTGGACGAGTACGCCCACGTGCCCTTTGCCTATGTGCTCACCGTGTGCGACCACGCGCAGGAGGTGTGCCCGGTGTTTCCGGCATCGGCCACGAAGCTGCACCACAGCTTTGCCGACCCCGCCCGGGCTACGGGCACCGACGAAGAGATAATGGCGCAGTTTCGCGCCGTGCGCGACCAGGTAAAGGCGTATGCCCAGGCATTTGTGGGGCAGTATTTTGCGGTGGCGCAGCCGGGCAATGGTGCCTGATGGTGCGTGATTGGTAAGGTCTGGTTTTTCAGAATCTTGTGTTCATCAAGCGCTTAGCTGGCTTCGTACAGTTCCAGCGGCAGCCCGTCGGGGTCGCTGAAAAACGTGAACCGCCGGCCCGTGCATTCGTCTACCCGCACGGGCTCGCAGGCCACGCCGTGCGCCGCCAGGTGCCGGCTGGCGGCCTCCACGTCGGCCACCGCGAAGGCCAGGTGGCGCAGGCCCTGGGCTTCGGGCCGGCTGGGGCGCGGCGGCGGGTTGGGGAAAGAGAACAGCTCAATGACGCACTGCCCGTTCACGGCCAAATCGAGCTTGTAGGAAGCGCGCTCGGCGCGGTGCACCTCGCGGATGGTTTCGAGGCCCAAAACCTCGGTGTAGAAGGCTTTGGAAACTGCGTAGTCGGAGCAGATGATGGCGATGTGGTGCACGCCGAGCAGGGAGAAACTCATGGGGCGAATGTAGCGCCGTGAAGCGAAGCGGCACTCCGTTGGGCAGCTAGCCGCATAAAGCCTGACGCGAGACGGAGAACCGGGCCATACGCCAGTTTATGGGCTGCCTCTGCAACGCAGTGCCCCCGCCGGTAGTCTTTGCCCGCTTCATCGCCGCGCGCGCGCGGTTTCCTCACCCAAATACCCCCCGCAGCTGCTTACTTTTGGCAAAACTGCCTTTCACTTTTTCAGGATGAAAAATTCATTTACCAAGCTGCTGGCCGGCGCGGCGCTGCTGCTCGGCGGTGGCGCGGCCCAGGCCCAGCAAAACCTGCCCATCGTGCTGCCACCCGCCAACCTGCCGCCCTACAACGCGCGGGTGCTGTTTCAGCCCGATTTTCTGACCCAAACGCCCCCCAGCACCCGCACCGCTGGCGGCAAGCCCGGCGCTACCTACTGGCAAAACGCGGCCGACTACCAAATCAACGCCACGCTCGATGAGAAAGCGGCCCGCGTAACGGCCACTGTCGCCATTACTTATACTAATAACAGCCCCGACGAGCTGCCCTTCGTGTGGCTGCAAGTCGACCAAAACCTGTTTCGCACCGACTCGCGCGGGGCGGCCACCACGCCCCCGGCGGGCGGGCGCTTCGGCAACGCGGCGCGGGGCTTTCAGGGCGGCGACTCGCTGCAAACCGTGACCATCGAGCTGCATGGCAAGAAGCTGAAAGCCAACTACCGCGTGAATGATACGCGCATGCAAATCATCTTGCCCGAGGCGCTGAAACCCAAGGGTGAGAAGCTCAAAATCAACATCGCCTACGCCTTCAACATCCCCGAGTACGGGGCCGACCGCCTGGGGCGTCTCAAAACGCCGAACGGCGAGATATTCGAGGTGGCGCAGTGGTACCCGCGCATGGCCGTGTACGACGATATTTCGGGCTGGAACACGCTGCCTTATATGTCGGCCGAGTTTTACCTCGATTACGGCAACTTCGACTACACCGTGAACGTGCCCGCCAACTACCTGGTGGGCGGCTCGGGCGAGCTCGTGAACGGCGCCGAAGTGCTGACGGCCACGCAAGTAAAGCGCCTGGCGCAGGCCGCTGGCTCCGACAAAACGGTTATCGTGCGTGGCGCCGATGAGGTGACGCAGGCCAGTTCGCGCCCGGCCGGGCGCAACGGCCGCCTGACCTGGCACTTCCGCTGCCAGCAGGCCCGCGACGTGGCCTGGGCCGCGTCGGCCGCCTTTGTGTGGGACGCCGCCAAGATGAACCTGCCTAGCGGCCGCAAGTCGCTGGCCATGTCGCTGTATCCGGCTGAGGTAGCGCAGGATAGCGCCTGGGGCCGCTCGACGGAGTACGTGAAAAAGAGCATCGAGTACAACTCGAAGCAGTGGTACGAATACACCTACCCGGTGGCCACCAACGTGGCCGGCGTAGTGGGCGGCATGGAGTATCCGGGCATCGTATTCTGCGGCGTGAAATCCAAAAAAGGCAGCCTCTGGGGCGTGACCGACCACGAGTTTGGCCACAACTGGTTCCCGATGATTGTGGGCTCGAACGAGCGCAAATACCCGTGGATGGACGAGGGGTTCAACACCTTCATCAACATCCTGAGCAGCCAGAACTTCAACAATGGCGAGTACAAAGACCAGGGCGACGTGGTGAAATCGATAGCGCCGCTCAACACGCTCTACCCGCAGGTGGCCAACATGG
>JAKONR010000237.1 GCA_022701825.1 Hymenobacteraceae bacterium
CTTCTGCCGCGGTGTTTCTTTTCCGCCTGCCATTATATAAGTGTTGCTATAGTTAAGAAGAAACGCTAGTCAACGAATACTAAGCGGCGCTGCCAGCGCGCATAGCGTTGAGCATGTTGCCGTACACACGGTTGAGCGACGACAGGTTGGTGGTCAGGTCGGCCACCTGATGCTGCATGTTCTCAGTGTCTTTGCCAGCCTGAATCATGTTCTCCATGGCTTTGCCGAGCGTACCGTAGAACTGGTTCATCGACTTCAGGTGCGTGTTGGCATCCTGCAACTCCATCTCGTACACTGCGTTCAGCGCGCCAAGGTTTTTGGTCACGTTCTGCACTTGCAGATGATATTCTTTGGCATCGTTAGTAGCATTCGACATAGCCGAAACTGCTTCCACGGTGTTCGAGTACGACTCATTGATGCGCTCCAGCGACTGAGCAGCGGCGCGCACTTTCTTGGTGTACTCGTCGGTTACGTTGGTAGCCTCGCCGAGCTGGCCCAGTTGGGCAGTGGTAGCGCTAAGGCGATTCAGGCCCTGGCCCAGGTTTGTGAGGGCTTCGGGCGTAACGTTAGCGTTTTTCAGCATATCGTCCAGCTTGCCGGTCAGGCCGTTGGGGGCCGGAGTCTTTTCGCGGAAACGATTATCATTGGTCGAGGGGTCGTAACCCTCACTCAATTCAGGATAAACCAGTGCCCAGTCGGTTTCGGCCTGGTGGGGCTGGAAGGCACTCAGGAAGAAGATTACTGCCTCGGTCAGCAGACCTACAGTAAGCATCGGACCGGCACCGGGTAAGTGTTGGATTTTGAATAGTGCACCTACGATTACAACTGCAGCGCCGATACCGTAGATTTTCGGCATTAAGGTATCGTACAGGAAATTCTTCTTGACAGCCATCTTGAATTAGAAGTACTTAGGGTTGGTGTGAAAAATGAGGAATTGGGCTATTGAAGATTGTTAGCGGTTGAGGCCGCGGTTGGTACCCATGCCAATCTGAATCATGGAGCAGCGGAAGCCGATGTAAGACCGGGAAGAATCCTGATATTCGAAGTTGCGGGTGCCGGTTTCGAGGAAGTACTGGATATCTTTCCACGAGCCGCCACGCACTACTTTGCGGGGTTCGTTATCGTCAGGGTTGGTGGGGTTCAGGTCCCACACAATCGGCACGGAAGCTTCCATGTAAGCATCATCACACCATTCCGACACATTGCCGGCCATGTCGTACAGCCCAAAATCGTTGGGGAAATAAGAGCCCACTTCCGAAGTGTAGGCAAAGCCATCAGCAGCGTAGTCGCCACGACCAGGCTTGAAGTTGGCCAGCATACAGCCACGGGTATTGCGAACGTAAGGACCACCCCAAGGGAACGTAACCCCCTCACGGCCACCACGGGCAGCGTACTCCCACTCAGCCTCGGAGGGCAGGCGGAAATTTGGCAGGGGAGCTTCGCCTTTCTCCTCATTATTTGCATTTTTGAGCTTGCTGCGCCAGTTGCAGAAGTACTTGGCAGCAAACCAGTCGACACCTACTACCGGATAGTCGTCAAACGCTGGGTGCGAATAGTAGTATTCGAGCAGCGGGTCACCCATGTGGTAGGTGAAATCGCGCACCCATACCGTAGTGTCGGGGTAGAGTTCAGTCTTGATGTAATCTTCACCCAGTGCCTCTACCGAGTCCTGCGTGATGGCATTCACAAACTGCCGGTATTCGTTATTCGTGATTTCGGTTTCATCCATGTAAAAGCCGGCAATCGTTACCTGCTTGTTCATGTTTACCATGGAAGCCGCAATATCTTGGTCGGTTTGGCCCATGTGGAACGTGCCGCCGGGGCAAGGTACCATTCCGAAGGGAACATCCTGCGGATTAAATATTGGCCGGTCCTCCGCGCCCACCAGGTCGCCCTGATAGTCTTTGGTAAAACAGCCCCCCATAAATAACCCGGAAAGGGCTAAAAGAGGCAAGGCTAGAAACTTTTTCATAATAGAGAGAAGACTAATTGTATATCCAGGAGTTAGCTAAGCACGTTTTATCGCTTGGCAAATCTACACTATTTCAAGTCGCTTTGCAATATCCGACGAGCACGCGAGCTTCATTATTTGCGTTACAAAATAACAAAAGTGCCTCAGCAGGCCTAAAACAAGGCTTTTTCAGCGAAAGATTATTTCCTCACAATTTTCCGTATCCCGCTTAGCTCAGCTTAAAAATAGGATTAAAAGCTGTAACGAGGAGTACGAATTGCCGGACGAGTAATTGGGCCAGCCTTAGGCAGGCGCAAGGAGAGCATGATTTCGTGCGAGCTGAACGCCCGAGCTGACTGGTTGAAGGCGATGAAATCGAAAGCGTAGCCGATGCGGTAGCGGTTGTCGGCCCCAAACCCGTAACCCAGCAATCCCGCGAAGGATTCCTGGTAGCGGTAATTTACGCCAGCCCAAAACTGGTCGTTGAAAGTAGCCCGTACTCCCGCTTCGTAAGAATAGTTCTTTTCGTTGTCGTATTTGCTCACCGCATCGTAGTTGCCCGGCAGTACGGCTTTTACGAGCACAGTGGGCGTAATGGTAACGCTAGCGGAGGGCTCAATATTGTAACCTGCTGTGAAATAGGCATGGTTTTCCCCGAGCGAGCGCGACGTATTCTGGTAACCAATAATGTTGCCATTATTATCGCGGCGAGCGCTTTGCAGGGCGTAGGTGCTCCGGAAAAGGTTGTTGGCGCTCAGGCCCGCGTAGAACTTGGGCGATTCGTACCACAGGCCGGCACCGGCGTCAAATTTCCGGTCGGAGCCGTTTTCGGGCACATAAGGGTCGTTAGCGTCGATGTACTTGTAGGAGCCCTTGCTGAGGTACGTGTAGGTACCCTGAATGCCGATGCCCAAGCGGCCATTGCCCAAGTTGATGTGCTGCGAGTACGACAGCGCCGCATTCGTCACTTTAGACTCGGCAATCTTATCATAATATACGACCGCGCCTAAACCACCGCTCAGCGCCCGAATCGGAATAGATACCGAGGCCATGCCGGTGCGGGGCGAGCCAGTGGCATCGCCTTGGGTATTGCCCAAGTTCAAGTACTGGTAGCGGCCAAGTAGCGTAACCTCTGTCTGGCCCTTAATCCCGGCGTAGGCCGGGTTGAGGTACATACCGTTGAAGCCGTAATGTGTAAACTGCGGTTGTTGTTGCGCCGAAGCATTGCCGGCAGCTGCCAACAGCAGCAAAGGAACAAGTACATTTCCCTTCATATGAGGTGCAAGAAAGAGCTGAGAAGATGGTAAAGCAAGCCAGAGAATATCCAAAAATAGGATGAATCCTGCTTCCAAATGTAAGTACTAAATAGTAGCTGCGCGAAGCGCTATCTACTATTTAGGCTTATTTTTCTTGCTTCAGTACCTCAGCAAGCACCTTTTTAGCTAGCTCCTTTCGCCTTGTCTGCCCCAGCTTTGTCGGTCAGGGCGTGCTGGCGAATATACGCCTCGATAGCACCCGTCATGGACGGCGCGTTAGGCATAGGTGCTTCAATATCAAGGATGAGTCCGGCGTCCCGTACAGCTTTGGCCGTGGTAGGGCCAAAGGCCGCGATGCGGGTGCCACCCTGCACGAAATCAGGAAAATTGACGAACAGCGAGCTGATTCCGGAAGGGCTAAAAAAAGCGAGGCAATCGTACTTCACATCCGACAAATCGGATAGGTCGCTGGCCACGGTGCGGTAGATAACTGCCTCGGTGAACTTGAGGTTGTTAGCGCGCATAAACTCGGGCAGGTCGTCCTTTCGAATGTCGGAGCACGGATAGAGAAACTTCTCGCCTTTGTGCTTCTTGATGACTTCGAACAGGTCGGCGGCCGTGCGCAAGCCGACGAATAGCTTGCGCTTGCGCAGCACGATGTATTTCTGCAAGTAGTTGGCCGTTTGGTCTGAAATGCAGAAATACTTCATTTCGGCCGGCATTTCGAGCTTGGCTTCCTGGCAAACGCGGAAGAAGTGGTCGACGGCGTTGCGGCTGGTGAAGATAACGGCGGTGTACTCCAGAATATTGATTTTCTCCTTACGGAATTCCTTGTAAGGAACCCCTTGAACATCAATAAATTCCCGAAAATCAACTCGGATACCGTACTTCTCGGCCAGGGGCGAGTAGGGCGATACGTCGGTGGCGGGCTTGGGCTGGGTAACCAGGATGCTGCGGATGGGCTGGGCGTGCCGGTCCAAACCCGGCTGTGCTGCGCTCTCGGCCATAAGTAGAGATAAGGGGTAACGCTGGGGCGATAGACTAAGTGAGCTGAGCCGCCCCCGCTATAGAGGGGACGTAAAGACAATGAGCTTAAGTAATACTGCCAAAGGCAGTATTTCGGTAGCACAAAGGTACGCGAACAAATGAAGATTAAGCAGGGAGGCGCGCTGATGCAGGGTTTGGGCCACCCGCAGCACCGTCACAGTTAGCATAATGAGCACAAAGCCGTTGGCTACTCCAACGATGGGCGGCCAATAAGCGTTCAGGCTCAGAAATAAGAACAAGGCTATGGGTACTAGCAGCCCCATTACTAGGGTAGTACGCAAAAATTCGCGGTAGTGCACCGTGGCCAGCGGCCGTAGGTCAAACACGTAGCTTAGGCCTTCGACCAGCAGCAACTTACTGATAATGAAGCCAATAATAAGCCCCGTGTATAAGCCGATTTTGGAGAGCGTGGCCGACTCGGGCACTTTTAGTAGCTGCTTGACTAGCGGCAGGCTGCTAAAGTCGGTGTGCAACGCCGTGAGCAGCAGTGCCAGCGAGAGGGAAAACAGCACAACCAGCACTAGGTTGAGAAGCGTAAAAGCCGGGCGCACTAAAAAGGTCTGCGGATTGCTGGTGGCGCCAAATACATCACTGACTTGCAGCACGTTGGTCAGGCCAGCGGGGTAGGCACTGCGCACGGTGCCATACAGCAGCCCCACCAGCAACAGCCCCAGTAGCAGCGACTGGCTTTGCAGCGCCCCGAGCTGGCGGCGGGCGGGCGTGGGCTGAGCTACCGGTAGCTCAGCCCGCGCGGGGGCCTTGCCGACTGGCCCGGCGGTGGGCGCCACCACCGTGAAAGAGCCCAGCGCGGGATAGCCCTCGGGCTGCCACACGGCCAGCAAGTGCGTCTTCACTGCCGGGCCCGACAGCTCTTTGGCTAGGTCGATGATGTACGAATTGGCTTTGCCGGCCCTGAATAGCAGCTTATTATCGATAAAAACGCTGAGGCCCGGCTGCGCCGCAAACGACACGCGCAAGGGCTGGCCGGCCCGCAGGCGCACCCATTGGTAGTAGACGTGCGCCGGCGCGTGGTAGCCGGGCAGGTACAGAATCAGCCGGTTGCGCGCCGCATCGTGCAGCAGCCAGTTGTCGGGGGCTAGGCCGGGGGCTGGGGCGGGCGACAGCGGGTGGTACTCGGCGGCGCTGGCTGGCCAGGCCGTAGCCAGGCAAGCCAGCAGGCAAATGAGCCGCACCCACCAAGCACTATGTAACGCTAACGCCTTCACTGCTAAGACGAAGCTACTTGGCGCCGGGCCAGGCGGCTTTGGTAAACGCCCAGAAAAATGCTGAGCAGCACTCCAAAGCTCAGCAAAGCGCCAATCAGTATCAAGTTGCCCAAGTAGGCAAAGTTGATGACAAACAAAATCACCACCGTATTGAGCAGGCCCAGCAGCAGCACGGTGCTGATTTGCGAGAAGCCCAAGGCCATGATGCGGTGGTGCACGTGGTTTTTGTCGGGGATGAAGGGCGACTTGCCGGCCAGCATCCGGAGCGTGAAAACCCGCAGGGTGTCAAAAAGCGGCACAAACAGGATGCCCAGCGTAACGGCCGGGGCGGTGTTGCCGAACGGCTGCCCGGTGCTGTTGCCCATCTCGATAAACTGAATGGCCAGTATCGACACGATAAAGCCGCAGACGAGCGAGCCGGTATCGCCCATAAACACGCTGGCTTTATGAAAGTTATAACGTAGAAAGCCCAGCATCCCGCCAATCAGGCACACGGCCACGAAGGAATAATTGCTGAATGCGGTGCCGCCGTAGCGGAAAAAGTAGTAGCCAAACGTGCCGCTGATGATGAGCACTATAGTGCCCGCCAGGCCATCGAGGCCATCTATCAGGTTGATAGCGTTGGTAATACCTACTATCACGACAAACGTGAAGCCGTAGCTAAAACCCGCCGGCAGGGTTTCGATGCCCAGAATGCCCTGAAAGCTCGTGATGCGCACATCGGCCATTATCATGACCACGCCGGTGGCCAGCAGCTGGCCCACGAATTTTTTGGCGACGGAGATAGTAACTAGGTCGTCTTTCAGGCCCACGAAAAACAGGATGATGCACCCGGCCAGCAGCTGCTGCACGCCGTTGGCGAGCGGCGCGAAGATGGTGAGCGCTGACATGAAGCCCGCAAACACGGCCACGCCGCCCAGGCGCGGTGTCAGCGATTTGTGCACGGTGCGCCCGTTGGGGGTATCGAGCAGGTTTTTGAGGTGGGCGATAAACACGATAGAGGGCACCGCGAACATGGCGACCAGCAGCGCCCACATGGCGGCCAAACCCAGATAAATGCTAAACGTATGGTTCATAGCGCGAAGTCAATAGGGTGGCGCGGGCAGCCCAAAAGGCGAGCCAGCAACCTGATAACAAAGGCGGGTTTTGGGCCTAGCCGTGCAGCACGCCGGCCCGGCCACCGAGCAGCTCCAGCCGGCTCAGGTTGTCGGGCACGATGGAATCGGGAACGAATAAGAACTTGCGGTCAAAAATCTGCCGGTTGCGGTAGTAGCTCACCCAATACTGGTTGGTGAGATGAAACACGGCCGGGTCAATCAACTCGATAGGGGTAGCCGAATGCGGGCCGATTTCGGGGAAATGATAGCGCAGCGTGGAGGTGCGCACGGCTTGCCCATCGGGCTGCGTGCCGTAGCCGTCGGCGGCGATGAGGACGTTTTCGAGCGCGAAGTCATTGCTATTGAGCAAAAATACCTGCCACGTGGGCTGACTGCCTTCGCTTAGCGGGGCATCGGGTACGATGGCGATTGACACCCCGGTTACTGGCTCAAATGGAATATCTTGTTTCATAAACAGCTGGCAGGCACTATGCTGCGCGCAGCAATAAGGATTGATAACAGAAGAAGCGGGCGCCGGGGCACCTAGCTGGCCAGTTGCGTCTGCAAGTGCGCCAGCAGGCGCTCCTGCACATCTTCGATGGCCACGGGGTGCCCCAGTTCGGCTTGCAGCGAGGTCACGGCCTTGTCGGTGATGCCGCAGGGCACGATGTAGCTAAAGTAGCTGAGGTCGGTGTTCACGTTGAGGGCCAGGCCGTGGAGCGTAACCCAACGGCTGCAGCGCACGCCCATCGCGCAGATTTTGCGCGGGTTGGCGGCGCCTGCTTCCCAGCCCAGCCACACGCCGGTGAGGCCCGCGATGCGGCCGGCGCGCAGCCCATATTCGGCCAGGGTCTGGATTACGGCTTCTTCGAGCGCTCGCAAATACCAGTGGATGTCGGGCCGGAAGTTTTCGAGGTCGAGCAGCGGGTAGGCCACCAGCTGGCCGGGGCCGTGAAAGGTAATATCGCCTCCGCGGTTGATGCGGTGAAAAGTGGCCCCGTGGGCCGCCAGGGCCGTTTCATCGAGCAGCAGGTGCTCGGGCTTGCCGCTTTTGCCTAGCGTGTAGGTAGGCGGGTGCTGGCAAAAAAGCAGGTAGTTGGGAGTAGGCTGCGCGGGCTGCCCCGTAGCCTCGGCCTGGCGGTTGGCGGCCTTGATGGCGAGCGTATCGGCCAGCAGGCGCTCCTGCAAGTCCCAGGTGGGCTGGTAGGGCACCAGCCCGAGCCGCTGCACCAGCAGCGCATGGTGGCCAGTAGCGGGCGCGATGGGCGCCTCAGCAGGCACAGGCGCACTGGCGGGCACCACGCAGGCCGAATAAACTTCCATAGCGTCGGGGTAGTGAGGGTGGATAGGGAGCACGGATAATAACTTGCGCAAAGGTACTTCGCACCGTAGGCTTTAGCTTGCGGCCCCGGCCCCAAGGCTATCCAAGCCGCCTTGCTGGACGTTTTTTCATGTCTCACCCCGCGCACGAGCTGGGCCGGGCCGGCGAGGCGGCGGCGGCAGCTTTTTATCAGCAGGCCGGCTACGCCATCGTGGCGCAGGGCTACCGCCACGGCCGCGCCGAAGTAGACCTGATAGCCCGGCGCGGCCAGGAGCTGCTGGTATTTATTGAAGTAAAAACCCGCTCGGGCGGCCAGTACGGCCCGCCCGAAACCTTCGTTTCGGCGCGCAAAAAGGAGCTATTTCGGCTGGCCGCCACGCACTTGCAGGAAGAGCTAGACTGGCGCGGCGACATTCGCTTCGACATTCTGGCCATCACCCCGCGCAGCCAGGGCTTTCACATCGAGGCCTTTGAGGACGCCTTTTACTAGGTCAGATTTTGGCATTGCTGCGCTCCGCTCGCAATACCAAACGCCTTTCGCTTACCCGGCCGGCGTGGCCGACACGGCGGGCGGCGTCACGGCGGGCTTGGGGTGGTAACCAGGGCGGCGGTCTACGGGCTTGCGCACGGGCGCGCGCTGGGCGGGGGCACCGTGGCTACCGGGGCGGCGGGGGTCGTTTTTGGTGGCGTCGGGGTCGGCGTCGCCGCGCTTGTCGAGGTTTTTTTCTTTGTCGTAGATGGGGGTACCGCCGTGACTATACTCTCGAATCAGCTCGGGCTCAGCCACTTCGGGCTCGTAGCCGCTTTCGCCGTATTGGAGCACGTAGCGGCGGTAGCCTTTGTAGTCCCAGTAGTTGGTCCACTCCCCTACCCGGCGGCCGTTCTCGAAGTGGCCTATCCACTCGCGCTTGCCGTCGGCGGTGTACTTCACGTAGTCGCCTTCCAGCTTGCCGTTTACATAGGGTACCACCTCCTTTATCATGGTGTTGGCCCCGTCGTAGTAGCTGATGTTGGCATCGCGCGGAAAACCCATCTCGTAGTGGGTTTTGGCCGTGAGGCCGCCCTTGTTGTCATACTTTTCCCAGCGCAGGTGCTTGGTGCCCATGGCGTAGTAGCCCTGCTCGATTATCTGGTTGTTGACCATCCGCTTGAAAGGGCCGTGGAGCACCTTATCGGCGGTAGGGTCAAGCTCGCCGTTGGCGGCGAAAATCTTTTTCTTCTTGGGGTTAAAGTAATACACGGCCGGCGCCATGGCGCTGGGCTGCTGAAAGGTTTTGAGGTAATAAAAGATGGTAACGACCTGGTTTTTGCCCGTGCCCGTCTTAAAGTAGCCGCGCTTGATGCGCTGGCCCAGAAATATCTTTTTCTTCTTATTGGGCTTGCGTTGGGCGGCTTTCTCTTCCTCCTTGGCCTTGTGCTCCTCCTCTTTGCTGATAACGGCCTTGCGGCCGGCAATGCTCAGCTTGGGGTTTTTCTTCTTGGTCGTCGTCAGGCTGTCGCCCGTGGCGGCGGCCTCCGCCGTCGGCTCGTCGAGGCGCGAATTGAACGACACGGTTTTGCGGGTGCAGGCCGCGCTCAGCAACAGCATTCCCCCTAAAATAGCCACTCGTGGCCCAAAGCGTAGCATAAGCATCACAGCAGTAAAACGTAATCACCAGCCCAAACGCAAATATATTCTGGTTTGGTGCCCGGTTTTCAGTGGGTGAATAAGTGAGTTGGTGAATGAGTAAATGGCTCTACCAGTATTATTTCACCAACTTACTCATTCACTCAATTACCAGCGTATCGCCCTGCACCAACAGGTCGAGGCGGAGGCCGCGGGCGCTCAGGGGCTGGCCCTCGGCCAGGGTGGCGTAGTTGGTGGCGGTGAGGTGGCGGGCGTCGGCCACCACTACTACCTCGGTGCCAAATACCTCGGCGGGCTGGTCGGGGCGCACGAGCAGGCCGGTTTCCTCGCTTAGGCCTAGGCCCAGCAGCGTGGGGTGGGCCAGCACGGCGTGCAGCAGGCGCGGGTAACGGCTGCGCTCGATAAAGTGCTGGTCAATCAGAAGGTTAGGCAAAATACCCAGGCCCGGAATCACGTCGATGCCGCCGCCCAGCAGGCTGCGCCAGCCCCGGCCGGCCACCAGCATCTGGCCACCCATGGCCGAGGCCCCGGCACTAGTACCGGCCAGGATAAAACCCGCGTCGGCCTGGTGGCGCTGGCGCAGCACCGCCAAAAACTGCGTGCCGAGCAGGCGCTCGGTCAGGCGCTCCTGGTCGCCGCCCGTGATGAAGACCAGCGCCGCTTCGCGCAGCCGGGCCAGGGTTTCGGGCGCATCGGCGGGGTGGTACTCATCTACTTGCAAATGGCCCACTTGCGGGCAGCCCATGTGCCGCAGCACGCGGGCGTAGGCGGCGTAGGTGGCATCGGGCCGCGAGGCGGTGGCGGTGGTCAGCAGCTCGATGGGAGCCGTGCGCTGCGGCAACAGGCCCGCCAGCAGGTGCAGCGTGAGGTCGTCGGCGCCACCGCCCAAAAGCACGACGGTGCCCTGGGGCGCGGGGGCGGCAGCGGGCGCAAGAGCAGGAATCAAAGCGGCAGGAAGGGGTGATGGGAAGGCGAAGTACGCCAAAAAGCCCGGTGCGGCCGTGTATATGGCCGCGCTTGGCCGTAATTTTGCCGCACGCCCCCCCCTTTGCCTAGCGAAACACTCACCCCGGCTTTTACTTTAAAACCTTTAATCGGTTTTTACCAATGACTTCGCCCGAGACCGTAGACCAAATTACGTCGCTGATTAAGGAGGGCGAGTTTTTTAAGCTGAAAAAGCTGCTGCGCGGCTTTCAGCCTAACGAGCTGGTCGAGCTTATTGAGAATGAGGATGAGCGCGAGCAGCTCATCATTTTTCGGATGCTGCCGCTTAAGCTGGCCACCGAAGTATTTGAGTACCTGGACCTGGAAGTGCAGCGCCACTTTCTTGATAACCTGGCTCAGGACAAAATCACCGACATCCTCAACGAGATGTCGCCCGATGACCGCACGGCGCTACTGGAGTTTTTGCCGGCCAACTTCGTGGCCGAACTCGTGCAAAACCTCTCCGAGCCCGAGCGCCGCGTCACGCTCCAGCTGCTGGGCTACCCCGAGTACTCGGTGGGCCGCCTGATGACGCCCGACTACATCGCCATCCGCGAGAACTGGACCATCGAGCAGAGCCTCGACTACGTGCGCCAGCACGGTGGGCAGTCCGAAACCCTGAACGTGCTCTACGTGACCGACGCGCGCGGCGTGCTCATCGACGACATTCGCATTCGGGAGTTTCTCTTGGCCGCGCCCACTACCCGCGTGCGCGACCTCATGGACCACCGCTTCGTGCAGCTTCGGGTAGACCAGGACCAGGAGGAAGCCATCGACGTGTTTCGGCGCAACGACCGAGTAGCCTTGCCCGTGGTGAGCGCCGACCAAGGCATCCTACTCGGCATCGTAACGCTGGACGACATTCTGAGCATCCGGGAGGAAGAAGACACGGAGGACATTCAAAAATTTGGTGGCTCCGAAGCCCTCGATGAGCCTTACCTCACCATTCCGCTGCTGCGGCTGGTGCAGAAGCGCGCCGGCTGGCTGGTTATCTTGTTTTTGGGTGAATTGCTGACGGCCTCGGCCATGCAGTTCTTTGAGGGCGAGCTGCAAAAAGCCATTGTGCTGGTGCAGTTTATTCCACTGATTATCAGCTCAGGGGGCAATTCAGGCTCGCAGGCCACCTCACTTATCATTCGGGCCATGGCGCTGGGCGAGTTTAAGCTCAGCGACTGGTGGATAGTGCTGCGCCGGGAGCTAACCTCGGGCCTGCTGCTGGGCGTAATTCTTGGGCTAGTGGGTTTTGCGCGCATTGCGGTGTGGCAGGGCATCACGCCCATCTACGGCCCGCACTGGCTGCTGGTGGCTACTACGGTGGGCGTGGCACTGGTAGGCATCGTGCTGTGGGGCAGCATCGCGGGCTCGATGCTACCGCTCATTTTGCGCAAGCTAGGCCTCGACCCGGCTACCTCGTCGGCGCCGTTCGTGGCTACGCTGGTCGACGTTACGGGGCTCATCATTTACTTTACCGTGGCGCTGCTGGTACTGCGCGGCACGCTGCTATAGGCTGGCCGGGCCCGCCTTCCCCCGGCCCACTACCACTATGACGGTCATATCTTTAAGCCTTATCTTTATCTTCTATAACCTTTATTCGTTATGGCTACTTCGCCCTTCGCGGTTTTGCCCACCGCGTCTTCTACCCGCCAGGCCTGGCGCTTCGGCCTGCTGTGCGGAGCTTTTATTCTACTTTGGGTTGTAGGTGCAGTTAATGGGCTGGGTAGCGACAGCGCCCTCGACGAGGTGCTGTGCCACCAGCTGGCCGCCGCTAGTGCGTGGGGCTTGCGCGCCCTCGGCTGGGCCGCCACCACCGATGCCCAGCAGCCCCGGCTGCTGGTGCTCAATGGCCAGCCCAGCGTTATCGTGGGGGCGCCGTGCGATGGGCTGGTGCTTTATGCCCTGCTGGCGGGCTTCGTGCTGGCCTACCCAGGGCCGGCGCGGCGGCGCCTGTGGTTTATTCCGCTGGGTATTCTGGCACTGTGGCTGCTCAATATTGTTCGCATTATCGCGCTGGCCCTCAACCACCGCTACTCGCCCGAAACCTTCGAGTTTGACCACCACTACGCCTTCAATGCCCTAGCCTACGCCGCGCTGAGCGGCCTCTGGCTGCTCTGGACGCGCCAGGCCGGGGCAGCGGCGGCCGCCACCGAGCCGGAGCCCGAAGCCGGCTTTCAGGCCCTGGCCGCCCCGGCTCGCAAGTCGTGGCTCACGGCGCGGGTGCTGGCTGGGGTCTTACTGCTGCTGGGCTTATTCCTGGTTAGCCTCTACCAAAACCAGGTAGTAGCGGCCCTTAGCGCGGCCTGGGCCCACGCGCTGGCCACGGGCCCAGCGTGGCTGCACCGCCTGCCGGGCGCCACGCCCGGCAGCGGCGACGTGCCTAATAATGTCAGCCATCTAGCCTTGCCCGTGGGCGCGGCCTATCTGGGGCTATTCGTGGCCACCGCGCTGCTGGTACTGCGCCTGCTGCTGCCGGCCCACGGCTGGCGGCTGGTGTGGCGCTGCTACGCGGGCATGGCGCTAGCCAGCGTGGTGCTGCTCGCCGCGGGGCGCCTGGGCGCGGGTGCGCAAGCCAACGCGTTGGGCCGGATGGTACTCGATTTGCTGGTGTCGCTGCTGCCAATAGCGGGGCTGCTGGTATTTCTGTGGCGGCCCGCCGCGCCCGCACCCGCTGCGGCCTAGGCATTAGTCGGGGCGGCGGCGATTAGCTTTTTTATCGCTTTGGCGCTTTTTGCCTTCGAGACGCTGGCGCACGGCCCCGGCGCTGGGCCGGGTGGCGCGGCGGGGCTTGGGGCGGCGCACGCTCTTTTGCAACAGCTCATAGAAGCGATTCAGGACGATTTCCTTATTGCGCAGCTGGCTGCGGTCGTCCTGGGCTACTACCAGCAGGTCGCCTTCGAGGGTAAGCTGAGTAGCCAGTTTTTCTACTAGCAGCTGCTTTTGCAGCGCGCTCACTACCTGCGAGGCCGGCAGGTTCCAGCGCAGTTCTACCCGGCTCTCTACTTTGTTCACGTTTTGCCCACCCGGCCCGCTGGCGCGGCTGGTCTGGTACGTGATTTCGGGGAGAAAAGCAGCAGCGGGCGGCAGCATTTGGTCAGTAAGCAAGTAGTAACGAGCGGGCTTATGCTAAGCCAAAAACCTGGCTTAGCAACTACTTCTCCAGCAGCATAGCGCCGTACGAGTAGCCGCCGCCAAAGACGGTTACAATGACTTTATCGCCCTTCTTGAGCAGATTCCACACGTCGACCAGGCCGATGGCGGAGCCCGCGCAGCCGGTATTGCCCAAGCGGTCGATGTTATTGACGGCGCGGGCAGGGTCGAGGCCCAGCTGCTTCACCACGTTGGCCGAGATGCGCAGGTTGGCTTGGTGCGGAATAAGATAAGTTAACTCATGAATGGTCAACGCATTTTTATCCAGCAGCTGCTGCGTAATGCGCGCCATGTAGGTGCAGGCCTGCTGAAACACGTCGCGCCCAAAAGGCATCACAATACCCTTTTCTACGGGCTTTAGGGTCACGGCTTCGTCGGCTTTGCCCATGGGGGCGGCGCCGCCGGTCATCACCTGCACCACGCGCAGGTCGCCGGGGGCCAAGCGCTCTTTGGTGAAGAGCAGCGCGGCAGCCCCATCGCCCCACAAGTGGCCCGCGATGGTATCTTCCTCATTGTTGTAAGCCGTGTTGTGCTCGGTCACGACGACCAGCGCTCGGCTGGCTTTACCCAAGGCGAAATAGCCCTCTACAATCTCCACCGCGTTGAGCAGCGACGAGCAGGCCGATGAGATACTAACCGTGGGTATCTCATTGATGTTCAAATCGCGCTGCACGGCGTGGGCCGCCGTGTAGATGGTATCGTGCGGCGTATAGGTGCCCGCCACGATGAGGTCGATACCCGCCGGGTCGAAAGCTGGTAGCTCGGCCAGCAGCGCGCGCGTAGCGGCCACGGCCATGGTGTTGGCGTTTTCGCCGGGGGCAGCCCGGCGGCGCTCCCGGATGCCGGTGCGCTCAATTATCCAATCGGAAGCCAACCCGTTGAGCCGGGTAAAATGTTCGTTGGTAACAACGGCCGCCGGTATGTAGGCAGCCACGTGATGCAGGTACACGCAGGGGGCTGTGGGTGGTAGAATATCAGGACAAAGGTCCGGCTAACAAACGTTCGTGGCCGAATAAAGACGGCAAAAGCCAGAATCTTGTACGTTGCAAAGGTAGCCACCACAAGCTTGGGGGCACTACCGGGCAGCCTTTCGGCGTTGGCACCGTACTTGCGTAAGCGGGCTTTTGGCTTCTTTTTTTATATGCATCTACGTTTTTGGGGCGCGCTCGGCGGGCTGGGCGTGCTGCTGGCGGCCCGGCCGGCCGCCGCGCAGAAGTACAATACCGCTCTGGGCGCCCGCCTGGGCGGCGGCAACTACGGCATCACGCTGCAGCAGCGCGTGGCCTCACGGGTCACTATCGAGGGCATTGCCGGGCTGCGCGAGCGCGAGTACAGCGGCACGGTGCTGGGCCAGTACCACTTCGGCATCTTGGGGCCGAGCCTCAACTACTACTTCGGGGCCGGCGGGCACCTGGGGCACAACAAGGACACCGGCAATTTTGGCGGCTTCGATGGCATGGTGGGCGTCGAGTACAAGGTGGCGTTTTTGCCCATCCTGCTCAGCTTCGATTTCAAGCCTACGCTTGAAATCAACAGCGACGACTACGCTCGCTTTCCCACGGCTTTTTCGATTCGCTACGTCTTTATCAAGCGTAAAACCAAACTGTTCGAGCGTTTCAGAAACTAGCGACTGAAAAATACAAAAAAGGCCCCGTTCGCAGTAGTGCAAACGGGGCCTTTTTTATAGTGGCAACAGTTGGAATCGAACCAACGACACCAGCATTTTCAGTGCTGTGCTCTACCAACTGAGCTATGTTGCCGGGGTTTTCCGTGGGCCGTTGAGGTGGCTTGGGGGTGCAAAGGTACGATTAGCGGCTTACGACGCAAGTTTTTCGTATAAAAAATTTTAAGAACCATTCTCAGGCAACGCAAAAGTAGTCGTCATGCCTACTAAATTGCAGCCCCATCCCACCCCGCTGGCTTACCTTTACCTCATGTTGCAACCTATCCTTTTCGCGCTGCTGCTGCTGGCAGCGTTCGGCCTGTTTACCTGGCAGGTACGCAAAATCAGGGCAAATATCCTGGTCGGCCGCGACCGCGATATGAGCGGCCATTTTGGCGAGCGCCTCAACAAAACCCTGCTCGTCGCCTTCGGCCAGCAAAAAATGTTTAAGCGCCTCACGCCGGCTCTGCTGCACCTGGTCGTGTACGTCGGCTTTTTAGTTATCAATGTCGAAGTCATTGAAATCGTCATTGACGGGCTATTTGGCACGCACCGCTTCTTAAGCTTCTTGGGCCCGGTATATGATGTACTAATGGCCACCAACGAACTACTGGCGGCGCTGGTAATCATCGCGGTGGCGGCCTTTTGGTGGCGCCGCAACCACAACCCGCCCGTACGCCGCTTCACTGGCCCCGAGCTGCGCATGTGGCCTAAGCTCGACGCTAACATCATTCTCTACATCGAAGTAGCCTTGATGGTGGCGCTGTTCTTCATGAACTCGGCTGATATTCGGCTGCACCAGATTGAGGGCAAGGACTTGCCGGGCACTTTCCCGGTCAGCCAGTTTTTGGCCGGCCTGCTGCCCGCCACCAGCGAAACCACGCTGCACGTGCTAGAGCGCGCCGGCTGGTGGATTCACATCACGGGCATTCTGTTGTTTCTCAACTACCTGCCCAGCTCCAAGCACTTCCACATTATCACCGCCTTCCCGAATGTGTGGTACTCGCGACTGGTGCCGCAGGGGCAGTTTTCCAACGTGGAGAGCATCACCCACGAGGTGAAGGCCATGATGGACCCTACCTACGAAGTGCCCGCGCCGCCCGTCGATGCCGATGGCTCGGCCCTGGCGCCCACGCCTTTTGGGGCCAAAGACGTAGAGGATTTGCCCTGGACGGCGCTCATGAACTCGTACGCGTGCACTGAGTGCGGGCGCTGCACCTCGGTGTGCCCGGCCAACCTGACGGGCAAGCTGCTCTCGCCGCGCAAAATCATCATGGACACCCGCGACCGGGTGGAGGAAAAATATAACTCGCCGCTCATCTTCCACCCCAACGTGTATGGCGAAGAAGCGAAGCACGAGCCTATCACTGACCCGGTTAACGCCACGCTGCTGCGCGGCAAGGTAACGCCCGAGGAACTGTGGGCCTGCACCACCTGCAACGCCTGCGTGGAAAGCTGCCCGGTGAACATCAACCCGCTCGAAAGCATCATCGAGATGCGCCGCTTCCTGGTGCTGGAAGAGTCGGCCGCGCCCAACTCGTTGAACGTCATGTTCTCCAACATCGAAAACAACGGAGCACCGTGGGCCTTCTCGCCCTCCGACCGCCTCAACTGGGCCGATGAGCTATACGTGGCGGAAAAGGCTTCGGTTAAGGCATAATCTTGATTTATAAGCAGTAGTATTCTTTTCAGTATGACCCCGACTTCCTCTCCCACTGCTCCTGCCAAGCGCCAGCTGACCGTGCCCACCGTGGCCGACCTCGCGGCCGAGGGCAAAGCGCCCGAAATTCTATTTTGGGTGGGCTGCGCCGGTGCCTTCGACGACCGCTACAAGCGCGTGACGCGCGCTTTTGCCCGTATCTTGGAGCACGTAGGCACCAACTACGCGGTGCTGGGCCTCGAAGAAAGCTGCACCGGAGACCCCGCCAAACGCGCCGGCAACGAGTTTTTATTTCAGATGCAGGCCATGCAGAACATCACGACGATGAACGGCTACCGCATCAAGAAAATCGTGACGGCCTGCCCGCACTGCTTCAACACCATCAAGAACGAATACCCGGCG